>DATDXE010000015.1 GCA_036517255.1 Candidatus Paceibacterota bacterium | reverse complement strand
ATCTATTGAATCCAATCTTTCTGTCGAACCGAGTCCATATATTTTTTAAATTTTATTCCAGATTAATTGAAGAATCATCTTTAGAGTCGATGCGAGAGGCTTGCTTGTAATGACAGTGCCGAATATCGGTTCTTCTAATGAGATTAGGGCGATGCTGTCATCCCAAATTAGTAGATCAGTGATGTTTTGTGAATATTCTTCGGGGAGGAATTTTATTTTATGCATCTCTCCTCGCACATTTTTTATCAAATTACTCGATTTTTCTGAATCGTGAGTCACTAAATCTTGAAATTCTATGTTGTTTTTCTTGCACTTACTTATATAGTTTTCAAAAAAGTTTTCATCTATTGAATCCAATCTTTCTGTCGAACCGAGTCCATATATTTTTTTCGCCTGGAGAGAAAATTCATAAATTTGTTTTACTTCTTGCCATCCATCATAAAATCTAAAAACCGGTTTATTTTTTTGGGTGATGTGTAGAGCTTCCAAGTCTGGAAGTAGCCTGTCAGTCACCTCAAGCTTTCTCTGGAGACTAAGTTTCAGGGACTCAGGAGTTCTGGCAATGTATGCCTTTCTTTTGCCTTTTAGTTGTTCGTCTACAACGCCTTTTTCCTTAAGTGAGCCTAAAATGTTATAGCAATTAGTTCGAGCAATATTAGTCCCTCTTGCTATGACTGGGGGAGTGGATATACCATTCTGTAACAGAAACAAATACACTTCACTTTCATTTTGCTTGAGACCAATCTCCCTAAGTTGCTTTACTATATTAGAATTTATTTCACTTGACATATATTTTGGTTTTGCTATACTTCTTGTACAAATGGCCTTCGGGCTTTGGCTCTTCGGAGCCAGGAAAATCAAAAAGGCGATCAGAGCAATTCTTTGATCGCCTTTTTGATTGTTTCTAAAGATTTTTTATCTGCGAATCCTATTTTGTCAGTCAACCTCTTGATGCTTACAAGTTTTACTTGAGAAATGATCGCTGCTCGATCTTCTTCTTCTGAACTTTTACATACAACATAGTATTTATTTTTCTTTAGCTTACTTGAGAGGGGGACAGCCCAGAATATAAATTGATTGAATTTCTTGATAATCAAAATAGGACGACTAAAGTTCTCTCCTTTTCCATCTTGCTCATCACCAATATTTACCCCTAACTTACACCACCAAATATCTCCTTCCCTAAAGTAGATTGGATTTTCTTCCGAATGGACCCTCTTTTTCTCTATATTCCAGCCATCAAAATCTTTTATAAACATAAATTTGTCATAAATATTTATATCATTAGTATAATGCTGTATAAAGTTTTCTCAAATAAGTAATATTAAAACAATAAAATATACGTAATCTAATCAATAGCTTCACACCACCTGTATGGGAATTAGGTAATTAATTCCTGCATGAACTCGTTCGTAATTGTAATACTTTAAATATTTTTTCAAAGCGATATTAATCAATCCGACAGTGTTTGGAACTTTGTCCAAACACTCTTCCTGAAGTGTGCGGTTAAATCTCTCGATGTGGGCATTGTCGTTAGGTTTACCGATCCTGGTGTATCGATGAGATTTTTGTATTCTCTCCACGAACCACTTGCCAAACTCTGGACCGTGATCGGACTGTAACATATTGAAATGAAAACTGGCTTCTTTTTGAGCTTCTGAAACAAAATCAATACTAGTTTTTGCATTCATACGCTCAAAAGCTTTTGCATATGTCCAACGAGAAAAGACATCGATCAGTACAAAAACGTACAATCTTTTCTTCTCACTCACCATCCGATGGATAGTATCGATCTGCACCAAATCGCCTGATTTAAGGGGATATGGGCGATCTTGGTGAGGGTGGTATCTCTTCCATGGAGATCTCTTTTTGATTAAATATTTTCTCTCCAGAGTTCTTTTAACTGAAGAAAGAGATACCATGACCCCGTCATTCAAAAGTTCTTTGTGTACTGCTTCCGCATATCGATTGTGTTCAAGTCTCTTGTTCACAATCTTTCTCACCACATTTTCTTTCAATTGTTTTGGATGTGATTTTGGTTTTGATGATCTCGTCGGTATTGGGTGATCTCCGATCACGTCTGCTCTTCTAACCCATTCCATGACCGCTGTATGGTGAAATCCAAGATATCTACCAACCTTCCTAGCACTCCAGCCTTTGTGAACTAGTCTTGCAGCCTCTCTTCTGATTAGAGGCATGTTCTTGTTGTTTGTATACATACTCTTGATGATATTCCACCAAGTGGTGCCAAGCTATTGAACCTATACGAATATATTGACAATATCTATTTTTTCGTGTATGATTATTCCAGAATATGAACATCAAAAAAATCTGCTACATTTTTCTAGGTCTTGTGTTATTTACCTTGGCCTCGATACTTCTTTTTACTGACTATTTTCCTAAACCGTAAGGAGAATCAACTATGAAACATGCGAGAAAAACAGATCAAGAAGTTTTAAGGCTGATATTTGGCGGTGATGATCCATTTGCCCAGTATCGTCTAAGAGAGGCTATGAAGAAGTCCACCAGGATCCTGGCTTTTAAACTTCGAGTTCGAATCGAAGAAGTGGAGAAGCGTGAAGCTAACGGTGAGTTAATGCAAATGATTGAAGAGGTTGCGATCAGGCGTATGTAGCGATTTTTGCGAGGAACTCCGGTTCCTCGCTCCATTTGAATACTGAATTCTAAAATTAAGTATTGAAATGGAGTAATTACCTCGCAAATTCGATAGTGCGGGATTCGCGGATGACTACTACTTTTATTTCTCCTGGATATTTTAGTTCGTTTTCAATGCGGACGGCGATATCGCGAGCTAAGTTTTTGGCTTCTAGGTCGGTCACATCATGTGGAGTGACGAATACTCTTACTTCGCGTCCAGCTTGCAGAGCGTACGACTTCTCTACTCCTTTGAATGAATTGGAAATAGCTTCGAGTTCTTGTAATCTCTTCAAATAATTTTCTACTGTATCGCGACGAGCTCCAGGGCGAGCTCCTGAAATAGCATCGGCCGCTTGCACCAAGTAAGATTCGAGAGTGGAGTAAGGATATTCACCATGATGGGCTTCCATAGCACGGATAATGCGTTCGTCGGCACCAAATTTTTGTAGAATTCTACGACCGATTTCGACATGAGTACCCGTGATTTCATGATCTACTGCTTTTCCTATGTCATGTAGCAATCCTCCGGCTTTGGCGATAGCCACGTCAGCTCCTATTTCTTGCGCTAGCATGCCGCAAATGTGCGACATCTCGATTGAATGTTGCAGTACATTCTGGCCATATGAAGTGCGGAAATGTAGTCGACCAAGAATAGCTATAATCCTTGGGTCAAGGTTAAACACACCGCACTCATAAGCCGCTTCCTCACCTTTCTGCTTCATTATTTTATTTATTTCCTGCTTAGCCTTTTCTACCATCTCTTCTATTTTTGCAGGCTGGATTCTTCCATCTTGGATTAAATATTCGAGAGCCACTCGAGCTACTTGTCTGCGCACAGGATCAAAAGAGGAAAGAGTAATAGAACCCGGAGTATCGTCGACGATTACTTCTACTCCCGACACTCTTTCAAAAGCTTTGATATTCCTACCTTCTTTTCCTATAATCTTGCCCTTTATTTCATCCGAAGGAATAGGGACATTAGTTGCAAATATGTCCGATGATACCGAGTTGGCCAAACGGTGGATTGAAGTCGTCAGTATTTCCTTCGCTTTATTTTCGATTTTCTCTGCTCCCTGGTTTTCCAGTTTTTGCATACGTACAACTACATCTTCCTCAAATTTTCTTTCCACTTCTCTCAAAAGTACTTGTTTTGCATCTTCTTCTGATAGGCTAGATGCCTTTTGCAAAGCTTCGTACTTTTGTTTTTCCAAACTCTCTGCCTTTTCTTTGATAGCTTTAATTTCCGAAACTTTTTCTTTGATCTGTTCTACTTCTTTATCGATATCTACCTGTCTCTTGTCTAGAAATTCTTCTTTTTTAATCAATCTATCTTCAGTTTTTTTTATTTTTTCTTCTTTTTCTTTGGTCTCTGCTCGTACTAATTGTAATTCTGCTTGAGCTTTCTTTTCCGCTTCTTCCAATATTTTGGTCGCTTCTTCTCGAGCATTCAGCTCAAGCTGTTTCATACGCACTTCCATTGAACCTCTCTGGCCTAAAGAAATGATCCATCGTAGGAAATAACCGAAAGCGACACCGAGTACAGCGGCGAAACTGGCAATGAGGACTACTAATTTTAATGACATGTTGGGATCTTACGATCCCGTTTTTCTAGATTGGGCGATTTACTACTTCGGTAATATTCTGATTTAGCTTGGAAAACATAGGTTTTTGTTACTTTTTGTTATTTCGGTGTTCTATCGCTTGGTCGGTCTAAACGGGATTGTGAATTTAAAATGGTAATAAAACCATTCTACATCCACTATTGTATTTTGTCTATTAGCTCAATATTTTATCTATAATTCCGTATTTTTTAGCTTCTTCCGCTGACATGAAGTAATCACGATCGACATCTTTTTCTATACGATCCATTGATTGACCGGTATTTTTTACCAAAATCTTATTTAAGATTTCTCTAGATTTTAGGATATGTTTGGCGCTTATTTCTATGTCTGAAGCTTGACCCTCGACCCCACTTACATGAGGCTGGTGGATCATTATGTCTGAATTGGGTAAAGCAAATCTTTTGCCTTTGGTGCCGGCAGATAGTATTACTGATCCCATAGAAGCAGCCATACCTACGCATATTGTCTGGATGTCTGGTTTTACGTAGTTCATCGTGTCTATAATAGCCAAACCAGAATGGATGTTTCCTCCAGGGGAATTAACGTAAAGAGAGATATCTTTTTTAGGATCTTCCGATTGTAGGAATAGGAGTTGGGCGATGACCAAGTTTGCTACGGTGTCGTCTATCGGGCCACCGATGAAAATGATGCGTTCTTTCAATAGACGAGAGTAAATATCGTAAGCTCTTTCTCCTTGGGGACTTTTTTCTATCACTGTCGGTACTAGGTATGACATATTTTTGTATTTCTTTAAATTTTTGAGAATTAGGAGGCTAGTATAACACAAAATATTTGAATTTGAATAGAGTATTGACATATTTAGCTTTATGTGTATAATGGTGCGCAGGAGGCATTCCAACTATGGATGTCATGAAGATGCTGGCGGACCTTCGCCAGGAACGCGAGCAAATCGAAGAGGCCATCTTGACCCTGGAGCGCTTAGCTCGGGGCCGGGGTCGCCGTCGCGGGCGCCCGCCCGCGTGGATGAGCGAGCTCAAGCGCCGGGGCCGTCCGCCCGGCAACAAAAACAACAAGGTAAAGGAGTTGTCCGCGGCAGCCTAACGGTTTGTCGCGATCAGCTTCGAAAGCGCTACGGGGGTTCGTCCCTCCGTGGCGCTTAGTCTTTTTATGGCATAGTATGAATATATGAGGTTACACAGATTTTATATAGATAAAAAAATAGAAGGGAAGGAGGTCTTTGTTAAAGAAGAACGACTTTTAAATCAGTGGCGTAAAGTTTTTCGTTACAAAACAGGGGATAGGGTAATTTTGTTTGATGGATCAGGAATGGAATTTATTGGAGAGTTAAAAGATTTAAAAAAGGAAGAAGTAAAAATAGAAATCCTAGAAGAGCGGGAAGGGATTTTGCCAAAGAAGATCGGGAGAGAAATTATTCTTTGTCAGTCGCTAATAAAGAAAGATAAAATGGAGTGGGTGGTGGAAAAGGCGACAGAGCTAGGAGTTTCCAAAATTGTGCCCATTATTTCTGATCGAAGTGAAAAGAAAGGTTTTAATATAGAACGTGCTCGGAAAATTGCGGTGGAGGCTAGTGAGCAGTGTGGTCGGGCCGATGTGCCGGAAATTAGAGAGGTAGAGAATTTAGAAGCTAGTATCAAGAATTACAGTAGCGCAGTTGTCTTCGATTCTTCTGGCATAACCAAGGGTGACCCTTGGCCCGAACCCTCTGGCCAAAGGTCACCCTTGGTTATTTTTATCGGGCCAGAAGGAGGTTGGACTAGCAAAGAAATTGAAAGATTTAAAAAAGAAAAGATGGAAATATTTAGTTTGGGAAATTTGATTCTAAGAGCCGAGACGGCGGCTATTACTGCTCTAGCAACTTTAATACTTCGCGATTGAGGAGTTGGGTAGCGATATAGATGCGAGCGCTTTCTTCCGAGGCTCCTGGATAATGTTCGAGAATTTGTTTTACTTCGTGTTCTAGTATTTCTTTGTTTGGTGCCAGCTTTTCTTCCTCAGCTATCTTATTAAATATAAGTTGTATCTTAGCTTTTTTGTTTGCTCCCTCTCTTAGATCGGCACGCAAATCCTCTTCCTTCTTTTTAGTTTCCTTAAGGTAATCTTCAAAATTTGCTCCTGCTCTTGCTACGTCATCTTTCATTTGAGCTAGTGACTTTTCTACTTCACTTTCAATCAAAATATCGGGTAACTCCATATCAACGGTCTTCACCAAAGCATCCATAATCAGGGCCCTTTTCTTTTCGATTTCTCTATACTTTTTTTCTTCTATAATATTTTCTTTCACTTTCTCTTTCATCTGCTCTACTGATTCAAACTTACCTACTTGCTTCGCAAATTCATCATTAAACTCTGGCAGATTTTCTTCTTTCTCAAAATCTGGGTGATCGTGTACAAGATTGTCTTGCTTGTCCCGCGTAGCTCGACTGAAAGGAGATGCGGAGTGGGACCAATCATAATGAGCTTTATTTTTTCTTATCTGTGTTACTACATCGTTTATTTCTTTTTCTGTTGCCTCAATCTTTACTTCTTTACTTTTTTCCTTTTCTCTAATGTCTTTAGTTACTTTCTTATAATCCCCCAATTCAAAAATAGGTAATACTGCAGTAGTAATAGTAAATTCGAGCGGATTGTGGGTGGCGAGTTTGGTTATGGAAACTTTAGGCCTACCGATTGAGTCAATTTTTTGGTCAACCAATATTTTCGGATAGAATTCCGAAAGCAGTATTTCAGCTGCTTCTTCTAATATATTTCCTTCCCCGATTTTTTCTACCACTACCTTCTCCGGAACATGGCCTTTACGGAAGCCTGCGATATTGATTCTTTCGGAAAGTTTCTTCAGAGCCTTTTTCCTAGCACCTTCAAGAAGGGGAGCCTCTATGCTCCCCTTCAGTTCCATCTCCGATTTCGGTAGTTTCTTTACTTCTACTTTGTATGACATTGAGACCTACAGTACTACATATTAGTTTCCGATTCAATTGCCGCCGCTCCTTGGTCGAGAGAGTCTATCGAAGTGGCGTTTAAGTCAGCTTCTATTGAGTCTAGGTCGTCAGTGTTACCTTGGGCTTCGAGTGATGTTGTTACGTTATCACTTTCTTCTGTCGTCTCGGAATCTGTTGGCAATGTTCGCGAACGATTCATTTGCTGATTTAGGAAATATAAGCCTCCCACTATGATAATAAGTAGTATGACTATAACGGCTATAAGAGGCCCAGAGGATTTTTTTTCTGGCGCAAAGCTACTTATTGGATTTGGGGATACTGGTGGCTGTGGGTTGAATGTGTCCATTTTATTTTTTAATTTATAATCCTGCCCGACTTTGTCATTCGCCCGTGCCGGTATGGACGGGGTTCAGGCGGGTTTTAATTTTCACTTCTATTTTCTCCGGGTTTGAGATTTTTGATCACTTCTACCAGAGCTTCATGGGCAGAACGGATATTTTCTTTAGCTTTTGCTACTGCCTCTTTTACTTCAGCATAACCTGCTCTTAATTCTTCTGTCGCTCCACTATCCACAGCTTCAAACTCTCGCACTTCGGTTTTTATTGCTTCGATACTCGTTTTAGCCGTCTCTAGCTTGTTTTTTGCAGTGGCAAGGAGGGCTTTTGCTTCTGCTGTGTCTATTCCTTCCTCCTCCATTTTAACTATTCTCGAATCTATCCTATCTGTTATTTTTTCAAGTCTTTCTGTAGCCGCTTCAAACCTTCTCACCATCTTTGTTACGAAGTTCGAAAGCCTTTCTTTCAAGTTTTCTACTACCGCTTCTTTTGCTTCTGTTCTTTTTATTTCCAAATCTGTTCTCACTTCTCCCTTACGTGCTTCTATTTCTGCTTTTAGGGCTTCTCTTTTTGCTTCGATTTGATCTTTCAATGCCTCCTGTTTGTCTTTAGCTTCTTCTCTTAAGGCTTCAGTTTGAGCTTTAGCTTTAGCTTTTATTTCGTCCAACCTGTCGCGGATACTTTCTTTAACTTCAGTACTAGTACCATTGTTTATTTCTAATGCTATTTCCCCATGTGCTGAGGCTACTCCTGATAGGAGTAAGCTTGATATCATCGTGAGTGCGATGACCTTTTTCTTATTACTTATTTTAACCATCATAGTCTTTAATATTTTACGTGTAATCAGCCTCGTCAGTATAGACCCTATTATATCATAAGCTCAAATCGAGACTAATTTGTAAGGCGATTACTTAGCGTATTTTTCTTGGTAGAGTTTCTTGCCTTCTTCGAAAGCTTGCTCCGCTGCTTCTCGAGGTTTAAAGCCAGTCACTTCCACTACTTTGTCTTGGAGTTTTTTGTATGTAGAGTAGAAATGCTCTATCTCTTTCAGAGTGTGTTTATTTATATCTGCCAGATCCTTCACATCGCTCCAACGAGGGTCATCTATAGGCACGGCTATTATTTTGTCATCACCTTCTCCAGAATCGATCATGTTCATGATAGCGATCGGGCGCACTTTTACTAATATGCCAGGGAGGAGAGGGTAGGTAGTGAGTACCACAACATCAAGTGGGTCATTATCGTGCCAAAGTGTTTGGGGTACGAAACCGTAGTCAAAGGGAAAGTCCTGCGCCGTATGCGCCACTCTGTCGAGAGCGATAAGGCCTGTTTCTTTATCTACCTCATATTTATTTTTCGAGCCTTTATTGATCTCGATAATAGTATTTATTTTATCTTTTTCTCCCGCTTTTATATCGTGCCACAAATTCATTTGAGTTTAAGAATTAAGAATAATGCATTAAGGATATCACTTTTTCTGTATTCCCTCCCCTGTTAAGGGGAGGTCGAGGCAATGCGAGAGGTGGGGTGTTATTCAGTCACCAACTCCGGATTTATATCGCCTTCGTGGGTTGGGGCTGTTTCTGCTGGTTTAGTTTGGGTTTCAGCGACAGGAGCTACTTCAGCCGCCAACTCTTCTCCCTGGACTGACTTGATATCGATTCTCCAACCGGTGAGCTTCGCAGCGAGGCGCACATTTTGGCCACCTTTGCCGATAGCGAGAGACTGTTGATCTTCAGAAACGGTAACAGTAGCCTGTTTATTTTCAGTATCAATTTCCACTTCTATCACTTTTGCAGGAGAGAGAGCGTCCTCAATGAAAGTTTTTGGATCCTCTGACCATTCTATAATATCTATCTTCTCTCCACCTAGTTCGCTTGTTACTGTAGCTACTCTCACTCCTCTCTGGCCTACCAAGGAGCCTACCGGGTCGATGTGTGAATCATTCGAAAATACTGCTACTTTTGAGCGACTGCCCGCTTCACGTGCGACAGCTTTTACTTCCACTGCACCATTTGCTAGTTCTGGGGCTTCTACTTCAAAAAGTTTTACTAGGAAGCGTGGATGGGAGCGAGAAAGACGGAGCACCACTCCTTTTGGTCCATCTTCCACTCTATATAAGTATCCGCGGACTCTTTCTCCTTGGCTGTAACGTTCGCCTGGGATTTGCTCCTCATAAGGCAAAATACCGGTAGCTCTGCCGACATCGACAAAAATAGTACCTCGTTCGATACGTTGAACGGAGCCGTTTACGATATCGCCTTCTTTTTGGCCGAATTCAGCTAGTACTCCCTGTCTCTCAGCCTCACGTATTTTTTGCATAATTACCTGTTTGGCAGTTTGGGAAGCAATACGACCGTAGTCACCCTTGCTTTCTATAGGAAAAATTATCTCCTCTCCGAGCTTTGCGTCTTTCTTTATTCTGCGAGCGTCATCTATCATGATGTGTTTTTCTGGGTTGAAGAGCTCTCTTTCGTCGTTAGTTTCTTCGGCGCTTTCGATAGCCGCTTCGTACGACTCTCTATCGAGGAATACATTTGATCCATCGACTACGATTTTGGCTTGCGACATTTCTACTCCTCCACTGTTCAAATCAAAAGTGGCGCGAATTATTTGTCCGCGTTTGCCGTATTCTTTTTTGTAGGCAGTAGCAAGCGAAGCCTCTATCGCTTCAAGCACTTTTTCTTTTGGTATACCTCTTTCTTCCTCTAGCTCTCCTAATACAGAATTTATTACTTTTAGATCAAACATGTTATTCCAATTATTTCTAAAGAAATTGCCCGCCTCTCGGCGAGCTGATTTCCAGTATTAGAGTCATTATATACAAACCAATATCAAAGTCAAATTCTCTGTTATAATTATTCTTAATATGCACGTTGAAGAAAAACAGTTGAAAGAATTTATTGTTGATTCGGGACTTATTCCTTTGCCTGAAATTGAAGAAGCGGAAGAAGAAGCGAAGAAGAATAAAAAATCGATTGGCGATATCCTTATTGCTCGAGGCAAAATAAACGATGATGATTTGCGTCGCATGCAAGCTTATATCCTCGGTATCCCTTTCGTAAATTTGAAGGGCCAAAAAATAGAGCACGAAGTACTCTCTCTTATTCCTGAGCCGATTGCTCGCAAGCACAACATCGTTGCTTTTAAGAAAAATGAAAATGCTTTGGAAGTGGCTATGCTCGATACTGAAGATTTACAAGCAGTTAGCTCCATTACTAAAAAAGTGGGGGTGAAAATATTGCCTCGACTCACTGATTCGGAGAGTATGCGCTCCGTCCTTATTCAATACCAGAAAAATTTGAAGGATGAGTTTGGCGATATTATCCAAATGGAATCAGCCGGCCTCAAAACTATCGTTGAGGATGCCGCTCTGGTGGGACAGGAAAAGGAAGGTGATTTGAAAAAGCAGGCAGAGGAACTGCCCATTGTCCGTATTGTCGACACTCTTTTAAAACACGCCATCATTCAGGATGCTTCCGATATCCATGTCGAGCCTATGGATAGCCAGCTTTTGGTGCGTTATCGCATTGATGGCCTTCTACACGACGCCATGGTCCTACCTAAGAATGTGGCCTCACCTCTTACTGCTCGTATCAAAGTTTTGTCCAATCTCAAACTCGATGAAAAAAGATTACCTCAAGATGGCCGTTTTAAAATAGACATGAATGGCGAGAAAGTTTCTTTCCGTGTTTCCACTCTACCGATCTATTATGGGGAGAAGGTGGTCATGCGTCTTTTGCGCGAGAGCGCTTCTGGGTTTACCTTGGAGTCCCTCGGTTTCCATGGCTCTGGCCTCGATGCCCTCCACAAAGCTTTGCAGCATACTACCGGTATGATACTGACGACAGGTCCTACAGGAAGCGGTAAATCGACTACTCTCTACACTATGCTCGATATTTTGAATCAGCCCGATGTCAACATTTCGACCGTGGAGGATCCGATCGAATACCAGATGAAGCGTATCAATCAAACTCAGGTAAAACCGGAGATAGGCCTTACCTTTGCTACCGGTTTGCGTAGCCTAGTGCGTCAGGATCCCGATATAATAATGGTGGGTGAAATCCGCGATACCGAAACAGCTTCGCTAGCTATCAATGCTTCACTTACTGGCCATTTAGTACTTTCTACTTTGCATACCAATAGTGCTGCCGGTGCCATTCCTCGACTGGTCGATATGAAAATAGAACCTTTCCTCCTAGTTTCCACTCTCGACGTTATCATCGCTCAGAGGTTGGTGCGACAACTCTCCGCGAATAAAGAAAAATATAAACTCACTAAAGCTGAAATAGAGTCCATCGGGAAGTTGGTCAATATGGATAAGGTGCTCGAATGTTTGCGCGAGGAAAAAATAATAGGTAAGAAGGATGCTTGGGATGATGTTTATTTCTATCGCCCCCCGAAAACATTGAAGGATAAAGAGGAGGGTTATCACAGTCGGCTCGGTATCCACGAAGTCTTAAATGTTTCGACTGCAGTGAAGGATTTGATCGTGAAAGGGGCCGCGAGCGAGGAAATAGAATCACAAGCTCGCAAGGAAGGTATGCTTACCATGCTCGAGGATGGTGTTTTCAAAGCGGCCCAAGGCCTTACTACAATCGAAGAAGTACTGAGAGTTGTCTCCGAATGATTTGTTGTTTTTAATATTTCCATCTTTCCTTATTTAAATCTTTTAATTAATCATAATGCCTATCTATAAATACAAAGCGGTAAAGAATGGCGAGGAGTACGAAGGCAAGAAAGAAGTTGCCGATAAAACTGTTTTGTATGGAGAAGTAAAAAGGGAAGGAGGAACGATTGTTTCGGTAAAGGAGGAGAAGCAAAAGAGTGGGATAAACTTCAGTATGAAGCTTACGAGCGGAGTGAAGGCTGATGAGAAAATTTCTTTTGCCAAAAATCTAGCTACCATGCTCGAAGCCGGCATTTCCTTGAGTCGGGCGTTTACTATTGTCGCTAAGCAAAGCAAAAATAAGAATCTGTTAGCTATCCTAGAGTCTTTACACGCTTCGATTGATCAAGGCAAAGCTTTTTCTGAAGCTATGAAAGAGCATAGAAATGTTTTCTCCGACCTCTTTATCATGATGGTCAAAGCGGGAGAGGAATCGGGTAAAATCGTCGAATCCCTTCGCATTGTCGCTGATCAAATGGATAGGTCGAACAAACTAACCAAGAAAATAAAGGGAGCCATGATATATCCCACGATCGTGGTCATCGTCATGATTGTTCTAGGTATCGTACTTATGGTTTATATGGTGCCGACTCTGACCGAAACATTCCGTGGCCTTGGCATCGATTTACCTCTTCCTACTCGCATTATTATTGCTATCAGCGATTTCATGCGAGCTAACCTCATTTTGATAATTGCGGCCATGATAGCTTTTGTGGTGGGAGTCATTTACTTCTTCCGCACTCCTAAAGGTAAAAGAGTGGCTGACTTTGTCGTCCTCCATGCTCCTCTTATCTCACCTATTACTAAAGAAGTAAATTCTGCTCGTACTGCCCGTACTCTTTCTTCGCTTGTTTCTTCCGGAGTCAGTATCGTGGCAGCGATCGAAGTGACGCGCGATGTATTGCAAAATAGTTTTTATAAAGAAGTGCTTGAAAAAGCTGGCGAGACTATTCAAAAAGGAGGTGCCATTTCAGGCGTATTTTCCGAAGCCAAAGGTTTGTATCCTGTTTATGTCGGTGAAATGACGGCGGTAGGTGAGGAAACGGGGGAGCTTTCAAAAATGCTCGAAAATATTGCCGACTTCTATGAGGATGAAGTTGATCAACGCACTAAGGATCTCTCTACTATTATCGAGCCTATACTCATGATTTTAATTGGCCTGGGTGTCGGAGTCTTCGCTATATCGATGCTCCTACCTACTTACTCATTAGTTGATGTCATCCAATAAAATAAAAAAAGGTTTTACTTTGGTAGAAATGCTCGTAGGGGCGGCAGTGTTTGCGGTCATTGCCCTTTCTGTTTTTCACGGGTATGCATCATTTATGCAGCTTGTGGGAGCAGGCAAATTTAAAATAATGGCGACTGATGTGGCCAACAGCGAATTTGAACTAATTCGCAACATGCCATATTCGAGTGTCGGCCTAGTAGGGGGTATCCCTTCTGGAATCTTGCTCGCTACCACGACAGCTGTACGTGATAATTATACTTTCCAAATTACTCGCACTATTCGTAATACTGACGATCCATACGATGGCCAAATAGGTGGTTCGCCAAATGATTTGTCACCAGCTGATTATAAAATGGTCCAAATAGAAGTAGCTTGTGCTAGTTGTAAAAATTTTCAACCGATGTCGATTGTCGGTCGAGTGGCGCCTAAAAATTTGGAAACTGCTTCCACAAACGGGGCTCTTTTTATAAAAGTTTTTGATGCTAACGGAGTGCCGGTACAAGGAGCCAGTGTTTCTCTTACCAAGTCTACGACTCCGACTGTTTCCATAAATGATGTTACTGACGCAAGCGGTCTTCTCGCTATTGTTGATGCTCCTCCTGGGGTCAATGCTTACAGAATTTCAGCTACTAAATCAGGTTATACGACTGATAGAACCTATGCCACTTCTTCTGGTAACCCCAACCCGACCAAGCCTGACGCCACAGTCATCATTCAGCAGGTCACTCAAATTTCTTTTGTTATCGACAAAGTGAGTACTATAAATATTTCTTCCAAAAATATGCAATGTCTGCCTATAGCAAGCGTACCGTTCTTACTTACTGGAGGAAAACTTATAGGGACGGATCCCGATGTTCTGAAGTTTACTGGTAATTACAGCACCGATTCATCTGGAATAAAAACACTGAATAATATTGAATGGGATACATTTAATCTTTCGATCACTGGAGGAGGATTCAATCTTGCAGGAGTAAATCCTCCTTCTCCCTTTGCTGTCCTTCCTGATGCGGTTCAAAACATCGACATAGTACTCGCCGAAGGGGAACCAAATAATTTACTTGTTACTGTTAAAGACAGTGCTACTAGTTTGCCTCTTTCTGAAGTCGAGCTTACTCTTACTCAAGGGAGTTTCTCGGCAGACAAAGTTACAGGTCGCGGTTATTTGGAACAAACCGATTGGTCGGGTGGAGCTGGTCAAAGCAATTTTGCGGATGAATCTAGATACTGGAGCGATGATGGCAATATTGATACTTCTTCTCCTGCCGGAGAGCTTAAACTTATAAAAAATTTGGGGCATTATGTTTTCTCTGGCATTCTCACCTCCTCGATATTTGATACTGGCACCTCTTCAAATTTCAGTAATATCGTTTGGAGCCCGACTGATCAGCCGCCCCAATCTGGCTCGGACAGTGTCAAATTACAGTTTGCTACTGCTTTGGAAAATACAGCAGAAACTGTGTGGACCTACCTTGGCTCTGATGGGACTGCCGGCACTTTTTATACTACCTCAAACAATAATATAAACGCAGTTCATAGTGGCGACAGATATTTTAGGTACAAAATATTTTTAAGTACTTTGGTTGATAATAAAACTCCAAATGTTGCCAGCGTCGCCGCTACCTATACTTCCGACTGTATTCCTCCCGGCCAGGCTCTTTTCTCGGCCCTTTCGTCTGGCAATCACGATCTCCTCCTGGAAAAAAGTGGCTACCAAACTCAAACTTTTCCCGTAAATATCATCACCAACGACGACTGGCAAAGCATCGAAGCTAGTATGCTTCCGGAATAAAAATTAAAACATTGAAAATTGAATGAAAATTACAAATTACAAACCAGCCCGACGAAGTCATCCGCCCGTGCCGGTACGGACGGGTTCTGGCGGGTTAAAAATTAACCGAGGTTTCACTTTGTTGGAAATGGTCATTTCCATTGCCATATTTGGGGCGATATCGGTAGTGATTTGGGGCTTTGGTAGAAATATTTTCTTTTTTAATTCCGACCTAAACAGCTCTTTGAGTTTACAGTTCGATGCTAGGCAGGTTTTGAGGAAGGTGGTGGCCGAACTTCGAAGTACCTCACCTTCTTCTCTTGGCGCCTACGCCATTTCTTCTGCTTCTACTTCCACTATTACTTTTTTTAGCGACATCGATGACGATTTTTTGAAAGAACAGGTGAGGTACTTCATGCAGGGCAAAGAATTAAGGCGGGGAGTAGTCAAGCCTTCTGGTTCACCCCTTACCTATAACCAATCAAATGAAACTATAAGTATCGTAGCGCGCGATATTATAAATGGTACTTCGACTCCGATTTTTTACTATTACAACAACACATATACCGGCACATCAAGCCCGCTTACTCTACCTATAAATGTGCTCTCGGTCCGCCTAGTCAAGATAACTCTTATTATCGATAAGGACACAACCCGTCCTCCCTCTGCTGTTACCATCACCACCCAAGTCATGCTCCGCAATTTGAAGGATAATTTATAAAACCTTTATTTTCAGGGCTATTTACTGCTTTATATTGACATAGAACTCATTTGGGTGTATAATAGAAGACAGACTGCAGGTGGCCATAGGCCTTAATATCCCAAACCTGCATATTCATTGAAAGGATGACGCCATGAGCATTAAGACCGTGACCCCATCTGCTGTCGCCGCAGTTGTTGAAATCACTGATGGGCAGATCGATAAGGCGGGAGAACTTTTTCGTTCGATCCTCAAGCGGTATCGTGCGGAACTTCCGACTGAGGCTGTTCAACAAGTGCTCGGCAGCAACGAAGTCTGGCCGGAACTTCTGACAGTTTTCCGCCGACGTGTCGACGCGCTCAGTAAAATGATCGTCCGCCGCGTCAAGGTGGACCGCACCCGCACCTACCAACAGGCGATCGATGCCACGGGACGGACGCAGTATATCAACGCTGACGTGCTCGCTACGATGCCTAAAGGTGAGGGGGAAGAGAAGGATGTTTTTTTCTTCGATCTCGACTACGACCCTTCTGCAAAGCAGTTGGCTGAGGAGTACGAGCTACGTGGACTCGTTTCCGATCCCATCGCCCAGGCTGCTGTGAATGAAGCCGATCCCAAATTCGCTGACGACCGTCCCAACGGTTGCCAGTGGAATTTGCAGGAAAACGGCACTGCTTCATTCGCCACGTTCCGTCGGTGGTACGACGGTGGGCGTAGTGTGGACGTCGACCGCGGCGACTATCTGTGGTTTCGCTGCTACCGCTTCGGTGGCGTGTGCAAGTAAGTACTAAGAACTTAGGTCGTTTAGATCTTTTAGATCCTTCGACCTTTGTCCTCGGGCCCCCAGAAAATGGGGGCCTTTTTGTATGTTAAAATTAAAAAGGTAGTAGGTGAATATGCGGGAGTGAAATCTTATCATTCTTGCTACCGAATCCAGTATCCATATATCGAGAATATTTTTGACTAAGGTTCGAGATAGGGTGATGTATGTAGACACTTCAATAAAAAATGAAGATACTTGGTGTGAGATTTTAAGGCATTCTAAATGTCGAAAACAACTTAGCCCTGAGAGCATTCAAGGGGTGATAACACAGACGACTTCTCGCACAAATTCGCCACGTTCAATCGGTGGAACGACGGTAAGCGTAATGTGAACGTCAACCGCAACGACAATCAGTGGCATCGCCGCTACCGCTTCGGTGGCGTGCGCAACTCTCTTTATTTCTCTCCCGCGTTTGTGGGAGAGTTTTGTTTTATCAGCTGTCCACTCCATCCTCCAAGCATTTTTCCTATCTCATCCATTTTCTCTGACAGGGCGATATATTTCTTGTTATCGATTGATTTGGTTTCCCATAAAACCATCATTAGAATCTTGAGGGTATCTGTTTTCCTTATCGCCAGTCGTACCCACGGATGTTTTTCTTCTCTCGAAAGAAAACTAGCTACTGCGATACTTTCTATTATCTCTACAAATAAATTATCTATTCTTACACCTAGCGAATATCTGTGCGTTTTTGTTAAAGTTTGATAATAGTTATACCAAATAACATAAATTTCTTTGGCCTTGCGTAGTAACGGTAAAAGGTTTTGCGATGTGTGTGCTGCGGGGGGGGGGCATCGTAGAAGTTATTTTTATGGTGTAATAATAAACATGAAAAAAGTTTTTGAGGGGAATTACGAGGATATCATTTCTGCTGAGAACTTGCTAGAGGCCTGGAAAGAATTTAGAACTGGCAAAAAGTCCCGCAAAGATGTTGAACTTTTCGAGAGGAATCTTATGGATAATATCTTTACTCTCCATCGAGATTTGGCGGACAAGACCTACAAACATTTAGCCTACGAAGCCTTCAACATCTCCGACCCCAAACCTCGCAGTATCCATAAAGCAAGTGTTCGGGACAGGCTTCTGCATCATGCTCTGTATAGAATTTTGTATTCGTTTTTTGATAAGAAATTCATTTCAGATTCGTACTCTTGTCGTATAGGTAAAGGTACTCACAAAGCCATAGAAAGATTTAAAAAACTTGGAAACCAAGTTTCCAAAAACAATACCAAAACATGCTGGGTCCTCAAATGCGACATCCGCAAGTTTTTTGCTTCTGTCGATCATGATATTTTAATCAAAATATTAAAGAAGCATATTTCTGATCCGGACATAATACTGCTATTAATCGCAGTAGTTGGTAGTTTTTACTCTACTAAACATGGTGTCGGGCTTCCTCTTGGCAATCTCACCTCCCAACTTCTAGTAAACATATACATGAATGAATTTGATCAGTATGTAAAACACAAACTGAAAGAAAAGTATTATATTCGCTATGCTGATGATTTTATCTTTCTTGATACTGATAAAGATAAGCTTTTGGAACTTATTCCTAGAATTGCTGACTTTCTCGACGAAAATCTTAAACTACAAATTCATCCAGACAAACTGTTTATCAAAACTCTTGCTTCTGGCTTGGATTTTCTTGGCTGGGTACATTTTTTCTCTCACCGAGTTCTGCGTACTGCTACCAAAAGAAAGATGTTTAGAAATATTAGAGAAAAGAATGGTAAAAAAGAAACAGTAGAATCTTACATAGGCTTACTTTCTCACGGTAACACTCACAAACTCCAAAAACGCATACATTACGATCTTGCTATCGCTGAAATGTAATGCATTTGGTTTTCCCTCCCCTTGATAAGGCCTGCCCGCGCAATGCCTGCAAGGCAGGCGGGGGAGGGCAGGGTGGGGTATTTATTGTATAATTTATACATTGAAAATTGAATGAAAATTTTAAATTTTAAATTTGTAAATTATCAAAGAGGTCAGCTCTTAATTCAAATACTGATTTTGTCGGCGGTGGCTGTGGTACTTATGACTGGCATTATGAATTGGGCTAAAGTGAATATACAAGCAAGTAGGCAAGCTTCGGAAAGAGAGAGAGCCATACAATTTGCTGAAGCGGGGGTCGAGTATTACAGATGGCATTTAGCCCACAATCAAATTGATTACAAAGATGGCACAGGCGTTGCCGGCCCATATGTGCACACAGTGATTGATAAGGAAGGCGATACTGTAGGCCAGTTCAGTTTACAAATCACTCCTCCGCCTACAGGTTCGACTAAAGTAATCATCGAATCGACTGGTCGCCCAGCCAGTTCTACTGTGGAAAGGATAATACGGGTAGAGATGGCTATTCCATCACTCGCAAAATATGCCACCGTGGCCAATGATTTTATGCGTTTTGGTCAGGGTACGGAAGTTTTTGGGCCAATACATGTAAACCAAGGACTTCGTTTCGATGGTTTGGCTCACAACGCAGTGACTGCAGCAGTGCAAAGCATGGATGATCCTGATCATACGGGTAATAATGAATTTGGTGTCCATACCCATGTGAACGCTCCTCCAGGAAGTGGAGTAAACGACACTTTTCGTTCTAATGAAGCGCCACCGACTACGCCCGTGCCGACTAGGGCTGACATCTTCGAAGCAGGCAGACAGTTTCCGGTACCAGCTGTCGATTTTGTGGGGCTGACGAGTGACCTGTCGACTATAAAAGCAAATGCGCAAGCTAGCGGTCGATATTTTGCCGCATCAGGTAGTCAGGGTTATCAAATTATTTTAAAAACCAATGACACTTTCGATCTTTACACTGTAACTTCGCAAATAAATCCTCAAAGTGGTTGCAGTTCTACTCAAACTGGCTGGGGCACTTGGAGTATCAATAACAAAACACTTGTCGGTAACTATGCAATACCAGCTAACGGACTGATTTTCATAGAAGATAATGTATGGGTTGAAGGGACGATAAATACGGCAAGAGCGACTATCGCAAATGGCAGGTTTCCCGATAACCCTTCAAACAGGCCACAATTTACAGTAAATAATGATTTAAAATATACTAACTATAATGGTAGTGATGTTATCGCTCTTATTGCCCAAGGCAATTTTAATGTGGGGCTAGTTTCGGAAAATGATTTAATAATTGATGCGGCTATAGTGTCGCAGAATGGTCGAGTGGGCAGGTATTACTACAATAGTAGTTGCGGCTCAAATTATGTCAGAAGCACCATTACTCTTTATGGAATGATAGCGACATATCAGCGTTATGGATTTGCTTACACTGATAGTACTGGATATGGAACTAGAAATATCAATTATGATGCCAATCTTCTTTATGGTCCACCACCTTCTTTCCCCCTCACCTCTGATCAGTATGAAATATTGAGTTGGAAAGAAATATGACCAGAATTTTCAATTTTCAATTTATAATTTTCAAAATTGGTAATTGAAAATTATTGCGCTATCATGAGGGTATGATAAAGAAGCGCAATATTATTATCGCTAACTGGAAGATGAACCCTACTAGTTTGGAAGAGGCGAGGGATCTTTTCCAGAAGATAAAAAGGAAAACAAAAAAGTTGAAGCGAACGGAAGTAGTAGTAGCTCCTTCTTTTATACACATTCCCTTCTTATCAAAATTATTACCTTCCAAAAACCTGTTTTTGGGGGCCCAAAATGCGCATGAAAAGGATTCAGGTCCGTTTACTGGAGAAGTTTCAGCTCTTGCTTTGAAACAATATAAAACTAGGTACGTTATTCTCGGTCATTCGGAGAGGCGTGAAATGGGAGAATCGGATGAAATAGTGAAGGAGAAGATCCAAAACTCATTGCGCCATGGCATTACTCCCATTGTTTGCATAGGCGAAGAGGAGAGGGATATCGAAGGAGCTTATTTAAATAAAATAAGAACTCAACTCATAAATACTTTTTCCGGATTGCAAAAGAAATTTATCATGGATTGTATCATTTGTTACGAACCAGTATGGGCTATCGGGCACTCCTATAAGGACTCTCTCTCAGGTACTGATATGCATGAGATGGCTCTTTTTATCAGAAAAACTCTTTCTGAAATTTTCGGTAAAGATTTTGGTTGGGGAGCGCGTATCATTTATGGTGGTTCAGTGGAGGATGAAAATGCCAGGGATATTATAGAAAAGGGGGATGTCGTCGGTTTTCTCGTCGGGCATGCTTCTCTCGAGGTAGAAGAATTTTCCAGAATTTTAAATATTGTTGATGAGGAGAAAAAAGAAAAGAAACTGAAAATAAAGAAAAGAAGGTAAGGTTCTGGGGTGAGGTATTTAAAATCAATGAAATCAATTACCGAAATACAAAATTTTGAAGGGAAAAGAGTACTTTTGAGGGTCGATTGGAATGTGCCAGTCCGAGATGGAGAGGTACTCGATCCAGAGAGGATAGATAATTCGCTTGCGACCATAAATTATATTCTAGATAGAGGAGGCAAAATTTTAATCGTAAGTCATATTACAAAGGAGGGAGAGTCCTTAAAACCGGCTTTCGAATACTTTGGGAGTAAAGTACCAGCAGTTTTTTGTGATGATCTTGAGGCTATTCCAGAGGCAAAACTTGTAGTTTTAGAAAATATAAGAAAATGGGAGGGCGAAAAAAAGAATGAGGAAGATTTTGCTGAAAAATTGGCCAGCAAAGCGGAGTTGTATGTGAATGATGCTTTTTCGGAGTCACACAGAGCCTACGCTTCTATAATAGGTGTCCCTAAATTATTGCCTTCGTATGCTGGTATCTATTTTATGGAGGAGTATCAAAATCTTTCAAAAGCTTTGAGTCCAGCGCATCCGTTCATATTTATATTGGGAGGGGCAAAATTTGAAACCAAAATACCTTTGATTGAAAAATTTTTGAAAGTAGCTGATCAGGTTTTTGTACTTGGGGCTATTGCTAAACCTGCTTCAGAAACTGAGCTCGTAAATAACCCCAAAATTAATTTGCCTGTTGGCGACGTGGCTGCTCTTGATGCCAATCAAGAAACTCTTGAAGTTTTAAACTTAAAAATTACAAATTCAAAATTTATTCTCTGGAACGGGCCACTTGGTAAATATGAGGAAGGGCTTACAGAGGGAACTAAAAAATTAGCACTGATGCTTTCTGAAATTTGTGCTTCGGGTCAAGCCGAAGTAGTAGTGGGGGGAGGCGATACTTTGGCTGTCATAAAAGAGCTGGGTATTAAAGATAAATTTACTTTCGTCTCCTCCTCTGGGGGTGCCATGCTCGACTTTCTAGCTACTGGGACATTGCCTGGGATAGAAGCTCTAAATTCTGTTTAAAATCTTTCGCATCTCCTGGGGTAGATTGGTGGGGGTAGACCCAGATATGAGCGTGGTGAACATCTTGCCCGTCTATTTTTACTAATATTGATTCTGTTTGAAAAGCTTTTTGCTCTGCGAGAGCGATTTTTTTTACAATCTCAAAATATTTTCCTGCTTCAGGATAATCCCAAACCCAGCGGCAATGTTCTTTTGGTATTATTTGACAGTGGCCTGGGGAAAGGGGATTAATATCTAAAAAAGCCAAAAAATCATTATCCTCATATACTTTGTATGAAGGTAATTCACTTTTTACTATCTTGCAGAAAATACAGTCTTGCATGGTCAAATTATAACACCCCCTCCGCCTTCGGCACCTCCCCCTTAGCAGGGGGAGGAAAACAAATGCTATGATACTGAAATGCAGAAAAAGTATACCGTGAAAGAAAAGGTTTCAGATGATTTGGTGGAACAACTTTTACATAATAGGGGCATATTGGACAAAGAAGAAAAGGAGAAATTCCTAAAGCCTGATTTTGAGGCACATATGCACGATCCATTTCTTTTGCCTGATATGGAAAAAGCGGTAGAGAGGATATTGAGAGCGATAAATAAAGGTGAAAAGGTAGCTATATGGAGCGATTATGATGCCGATGGTATACCCGGAGGAGCACTTCTCCACGACTTTTTTAAGTTAATAGGTTTCAGCAATTTTATAAATTATATTCCCGACAGACATGACGAAGGATACGGCTTGAATATAGAAGGTATGGAAAGATTTAAAGAAGAAAGCATTAATTTAATAATTACAGTTGATTGTGGAATTAGGAATTTGAAGGAAGTTGCAATGGCTAAAGAGTTGGGCATGGAGGTGATAATTACAGATCACCATGAGCCCGCCTCCGCTAAAGCTTCGTCGGGCAAGCCAGGTTCAGAATTGCCCGATGCATTCGCGATCATAAACCCAAAATTGAAAGATTCTAAATATCCAGAGCGGGTGCTCTGTGGCTCTGGCGTTATTTGGAAATTGATAGAAGCAATTCTAATTAAGAAAAGGAGTTTACTAAAAGCGGGCCAGGAGAAATGGCTGCTTGATTTGGTAGGCCTAGCTACTCTCTCTGACATGGTGCCTCTTATGGGGGAGAATAGAGTCTTATCGTATTACGGCTTACAAGTCCTTCGTAAGACTCGTCGCCCAGGCTTGCAAAAACTGTATTCTATTTTGAGGATGAACGGAGCTACCCTTTCTGAAGATGATATTTCTTTTATGATAACCCCTCGTATCAATGCCGCTTCGAGGATGGGTAAACCTCGTGATGCCTTCGAACTTTTAGTAGAGAGCGATGAAGGTAGAGCTGAAGCGATAGCAAAACATCTCGATTCAATAAATAATGAACGTAAAGGTGTCGTAGCCGGCATTGTAAAAGAAGCCAAAAAACATATTGCCCATAGATTTGAGAGTTATGGAGAGAAGCCGGTGATTGTGCTTGGTAACCCCGAGTGGCGGCCTTCCCTCCTTGGTCTAGCGGCTAATTCCATAGTCGAAGAATACAATAGGCCAGTTTTCCTTTGGGGACGAGGGGGAAGCGATGAAATAAAAGGGTCATGTCGTTCCGAAGGAGTGACCGATCTTGTCGCTTTGATGGAACGGGTCGGCAGCCATTTTCTCGAGTTTGGCGGCCATAAAATGTCGGGAGGCTTTTCGGTCAGTAATGAAATGATCCACACTCTTGAAGAAGCGATTATAAACGCTAGTTTGAATACTGCGATCAATCGCAGTATTTCAGGCGCAGAAGTTTTTGTTGACATGGAATTGAAAATAAAAGACGTGAATAGCGGAGTAGCGGATAAAATAAATAAGCTTGCTCCTTTTGGAATAGGCAACGAAAAACCAGTTTTCATTTTTAATAATGTTGTCGCTGAAAAAGTCTCTAGTTTTGGTAAAGCTAAAGAACATACCGAGGTTTTATTGCGTGATAGATCTTACACCGCGCGGGCCATAAGCTTCTTCTCTACTCCCGATTCATATGGCGGCAGTCTTCAAGAGGGCCGAGCTACAAATTTGGTTGCCAACCTCGAAAAATCCTTCTTCGGCGGCCGCACTGAAACCCGCCTACGTATTGTCGATTTTTTTCAATAATAAATAACTCACCCAACCCCTC
The DNA here is from genome assembly GCA_036517255.1 of Candidatus Paceibacterota bacterium. Classification (NCBI taxonomy): domain Bacteria; kingdom Bacillati; phylum Minisyncoccota; species Minisyncoccota bacterium. Next base: position 73,522 of record DATDXE010000015.1, on the reverse strand, counting down.
TCTTACTCTAAGAGAGGGGCGCGATACTCTAGAGCTCGGTTACCCCCTCTTATATTAAGAGGGGGCTAGGGGGTGTTATTTTACATGTGATAAAATTATTTTATGAATGACGAGGAAAGACAAAAAAGACTTAATGGACAGCTCACTGGTTCTAGAGGAACTGGATACGCTGAAATTTTTCCTAATAAAAAAATAAAAATAGAAAAAATCACTATTTATACTGACGGGTCGTCGAAGGGAAACCCTGGGCCGGGGGGATATGCGGCAATTATTTTTGAAGCTGGAAAAGTGAAAGAAATAGGAGGAAGGGATCTCCATACAACGAATAACAGGATGGAACTCCGGGCGGCGATCGAGGCTCTTCGAGCACTTTCTGGATCAGAAAATGTCGAGCGAGGTGAGATAGAAATCCACTCTGATTCAGAGTATTTAATCAAAGGTATTACCTTGTGGATCTCAGGTTGGCTAAAGAATAGTTGGAGAACTAAAGCTAAGAAAGATGTTTTGAATAAAGATTTATGGCAGGAACTTCTAGAACAAACGGAAAAAAGAAAAGTAGAATGGCATCATGTCAGGGGCCATGCTGATAATGAGTTAAATAATAGATGCGACAAAATCGCTACCGATTTTGCGGATGGAATAAATGTACAACTTTACGATGGCTCAAAGGAAAAATATTTTATTTAGCTTACTTCTCCTCACTGCTTTTATCGTTCGCTATTATTTTTCCTTGCCTCCACTGTATTTGGAAAGCGATCAGTACGTAGCGAGTGAGGTTGAACTCAGGGGGAAAATAGTTTCAGAACCAGATGTACGGGACACCACTACTCGTTATATATTTCAGCCCGAAGAAGGATTCGGCGAGTATAAAATTTTGATCACGGCAGAAAGATTTCCTGAGTTTAATTATGGCGATGCAATTGAATTTAAAGGCAAAATAGAATTTCCAAAAAATTTTGAAAGTGATTTAGGAAGAGAGTTCGATTATGAAAATTATCTAGCCAAAGATGATATTCGTTATGTTTCTTTCCGACCACTGATCGAAGTGTTGGCGAGAGGGGAGGGGAATATATTTTTGTCTTTTTTGTATAAAATAAAAAACAGTTTTATAAAAAACATTCAAAATGCTTTACCCGAACCTTCCGCCTCTTTGGCTCTCGGTATCACCATAGGTGTGAAGCAGTCGCTTGGCGATGAGCTACTCGATATCTTTAGAAGAGTGGGCATTATTCACATCGTAGTTCTTTCTGGATATAACATGACTATTATCTTGGTCGGTGTTTTATATTCGCTTGGCAAATTTCCTAATCTCAAGAGAGGAATTTCTCTTTTGATTGCAGTCATACTTATGCTTTCTTTTGCGCTGATCGTGGGTTTCTCGGCTACTGTTTTGAGGGCTACCATAATGGCTCTCCTTGCCATACTTGCTCGATTCCTGGGTCGGCCAGTTCTCGCTCTGCGTACTCTGTTTGTGGCTGGTATCGCCATGGTTTTTTGGAACCCGATGATTCTTTTTTATGACCCCTCGTTCCAACTTTCTTTCTTGGCCACATTCGGACTTATTGTCGTTTCACCCATAATCGAACGTAAATTTAGCTTCCTTTCACACATACAGGTAACTAGTCTTAAGTGGAAGCAAGTTTTTAAGGAAATATTTTTAGCTACCGTTTCTACCCAGATTTTTGTCTTGCCGGCTCTCATTTACATGACTGGTCAATTTTCCATTATTTCTTTGCCGGTCAACCTTTTAGTGCTCCCTCTTGTGCCTCTTGCTATGTTGTTTACCGGGGTTTCAGGGATCTTTGGATTTATTCCCTTTATTTCAAAAATCTTAGCTTTTCCGGCCTACTTTATTCTTGAATTTATAATCAAAATTTCGGAACTTGCTTCTGCTGTTCCTTTGGCCGCAGTTTCTGTATCCACAGTTTCTTTGTGGGTAGTGTTTCTAGTTTATATAATCTACCTCACTATTCTATGGCGAGAGCGAAATTATTTTCAATCACACCCCAATTTAAATTAGCAAAAAAATCTTCTATATAATTTTTCTTTCCTGAAGGTTGGTAATCGAATACGAATGAGTGTTCCCACATATCTAGAGCAAGGATAGCCGAGCAGCCAGAGAGTTGGCCTAGATGTTGCTCGTCAATCCAAGCTGTCAGTAATTGTTTTGTTTGTGGATCATAATATAATATCGCCCAACCGACTCCACGAGTTAGAGCTATAGCTTTAAATCTATTTAAAAACAGATCGAACGACCCCCAAGTTTTCTCAATCTCTTTGTGTAGAAGATGACCATCTACACAAGACGAACCGCCGCCTTCCAGAGATGCAAAATATATTTCATGATTGCGCATGCCGTTGAATTCGAATGAAAACCGCCTATTTATTTCTCCGAGCTCGTAGGCATATTTCTCGCTGTCTTTTCCTAATTCGTCTATATGCTCCAAAATTAAGTTAGCGTTCTTCACATAGCCCTCATAAAGTTTGATATGTTCCTCTATGCTTTTAGCTGAAATACCTTTCAATTCTGGAATATTAAACTTTTTTGCTTCGAACTTTGTCATGGTATAGAAAATAACGAATAAATTAAGGAATAGATGATGATATTGTATCATAACGACATGAACCGCAGATTAAAAATTCGTTTAGCTCTATTTACCCTTCTACTCTTTGTTTGTGTTATTTCTGTTTATATATATGTGACAGAAATAAGAAGCAAGATTTTGACCGTAGCTTTTCTGAATATAGGCCAAGGAGACGCTATTTTTATCGAGGCACCTAACGGTAATCAGGTGCTTATTGATGGTGGGCCGGGGCGATCTATTCTGCGGGAAATTGGCGCAATGATGCCTTTTTACGATCGTTCTATCGATGTTGTCATCGCCACTCATCCCGATGCTGATCACGTGGGAGGACTTAATGATGTTTTTGATAGATATAAAATTAGTTTATTTATGGAGCCGGGAGTCGATACTGACACCAATGTCTATTTAGAACTAAAAAGAAAAATTGCTTCGACTACACTTATAGAAGCTAGGAGGGGAATGGTAGTGGAACTTGGTGCTGGAGTAAATTTAGAAATTATTTTTCCAGTGGGTGATGTTACAAATTGGGAAACCAACGACGCTTCTATTGTAGCTCGGCTAGTATATGGTGAGACAGAATTTTTACTCACTGGGGATGCTCCTATAAAAACCGAAAACGCACTTATATATTTAGGGAGTAACTTGAATGCTGATATTTTAAAAGTAGGGCATCATGGTTCAAAAACTTCTACATCTGACTTGTTTGTAAAAGCCGTAGCTCCAGAGTACGCAGTTATTTCATCTGGGAAAGAAAATAGATATGGTCACCCTACTCTTGAAGTTTTGAAAATTTTAGAAAACAATAATGTCAAAATCCTGCGTACTGATACAGAAGGAAGAATTGTCTTTGGGAGTGATGGCGCGAACTTGAAATTGAAATAACACCTGAGGGTGGGGTTAAATTATCCCGGCTTCTTTTAGAGTAGCAAAAGCGCCTTTCTTTTGAATAGTTTTGATACCCCGAGCGGAAAGGGTGAGAGTGATGGTTTTATTGAGCTCAGGTACGAAGATGCGTTTTTTTTGCATGTTGGCATAGCGCCTTACATCACCGCAAGGGTTGAATTGGAGAGCACGAGTCCTGTTGGAGTAGCGTCCTCCAACTTGTGAGCTCTTATTTGTAATCGCGCATACTTTAGCCATAGTGCTGACTATGTTAGCATAAAGTCTAATATAAGCAAAATGGAATTTATTTTTATTATCCTAATACTTCTTTTTTCGGTCGTGATTCACGAAGTATCCCACGGCTATGCTGCTTTGTGGCTTGGCGACCCGACCGCTAAGTATGAAGGTAGGCTCACTTTAAATCCTATTTCACACATTGATCCTGTTGGCTCTATATTAGTACCTTTAATAGGTTTTTTTGTCGGGGGCGTGATTATCGGTTGGGCCAAGCCTGTTCCTTTCAATCCATATAACCTAAGTAATAAAAAGTGGGGCGAAGCCATAGTGGCTTTAGCTGGGCCGCTTTCAAATATAATCATGGCTATAGTCTTCGCTCTTATTATAAGAGGAGCGGCGGCGTATGGGGTAACGTCAGAAGGATTCTTTTTCTTATCGGGCTACTTGGTTTTTATAAATATAGTATTGGCTCTTTTCAACCTCATTCCTATTCCTCCTCTCGATGGCTCAAAAATACTTTTTGCTATTTTGCCTTACCACCTGCAGCATCTTCGGACTAGTGTCGAACGCTGGGGTCTTCCACTAGTTTTCCTCTTTGTTTTTGTCCTCTGGCCCTTTCTTTCTCCAGCCGCTTCCGTCCTCTTTAAACTCCTTGTCGGTTCTTCATTTTTCTAAATTTGCTTTTTAGGAGGGTTTGTATTAAATTATGTCAGTTGTCCCGGAAGGCCCGCCCGCTTCGAACTAGCGAAGCTTGGTCGGTCGGGGATTTTTATATGTCGACCATCAATCAGTTAGTAAAAAAGAAGAGGAAAAAAATGCATGCTAAGTCAAAAGCGGTAGCTTTAGCTCGCGGTTTCAATACTTTGAAAAATAGGCCGGTATACTATGCTTCACCTTTTAAAAGAGGCGTATGTACAAAGGTTACTACTAAAACTCCTCGCAAACCTAACTCTGCTATCCGTAAAATAGCCAGGGTCCGTCTTACTAATGGTATGGAAGTCACCGCTTATATCCCTGGTATTGGCCACAACTTACAGGAGCACTCGATGGTAGTGCTTCGAGGAGGCCGAGTGAAGGATATCGGTGTCCGTTATACCATCGTACGTGGCAAGCTCGATGCTGGAGGTGTGGAAAAACGCATGACTTCACGTTCTACTTATGGAGCTAAGAGGCCGAAAAAATAAAAGATGAGAAGAAAAGTTAAAAATAGAAATATAGTAAAGCCTGATATTCAATTTAATTCGACCAAAATCGAGAAGTTTATCAATTATGTTATGCAGGAGGGGAAAAAAAATACTGCTCGTAAAATAGTGTATACATCTTTTGATTTGATAAAAGAGAAGGAGAAGGTGGAAGATCCGATAGTTATATTTGAAACAGCTTTGAATAACACTGGCCCAACAATGGAGGTACGTTCTCGCCGAGTGGGAGGTGCTAATTATCAAGTTCCGAGAGAAGTAAGGCCTGAGCGTCGCCTATACCTCGGTATGAAGTGGGTTATAGAGGCCGCTAAAGCCAAGAAGGGTAAGCCAATGGCAGAAAAGTTGGCTGAAGAGATAATCTTGGCTTCTAAAAATGAGGGTGAAGCTATCAGAAAACGTGAGAACACTCATAAAATGGCTGAAGCAAACAAAGCTTTTGCTCATTTTGCCTGGTAATTTTTGCTTCGCAAAAATTACTCCGAGTAAGTCGAGAAGTTAAATAAATTTTAAATTTAAAAAATGAACAGAGATTATCCTTTAGAAAGAGTTAGGAATTTCGGAATCATCGCTCATATTGATGCAGGGAAGACGACGGTGTCGGAACGCATTTTGTTTTATACTGGAGCGCAACATAAAATCGGCGAAGTGCATGAGGGAGAAACTACTACCGATTGGATGGAGCAGGAAAGAGAGAGGGGCATCACTATTACTGCCGCTGCTATTACTTGCTTCTGGGGCCCTACCCATCTTTCAGTAGAAGACCGTACCAATTCTGCCAACAAATATAGGTTTAACATCATTGATACTCCTGGCCACATCGATTTCACCGTAGAAGTAAAAAGATCTCTAAGAGTACTCGACGGAGCCGTAGTAGTATTCGACGGTGTGGCTGGTGTAGAGCCTCAGTCTGAAACTAATTGGCGTTATGCTGAGGAGGCAAACGTACCTCGCATCTGTTTTATCAACAAACTCGATAGAACAGGGGCTTCCTTTGAACGATCATACAAATCGATTCTCGATAGACTTTCGAAAAAAGCCGTGCGTATGCAAATACCGATTGGAGAAGAGGACAAACATGAGGGAGTGATCGACCTTCTTACTATGAAGGCCTATGGATTTATAGGTCAGCTTGGAAACGAAGTAGTAGAAGTGACTTTTCCAGAAAGCTTAAGAGCTGAGGCTGAAAAATATCGTGGCGAACTAGTTGAAAGAATAGTAGAGAACGATGAAGCTTTGATGACTAAGTATCTAGAGGGGGTTGAAGTCTCCCTGCCGCTTCTCAAAGAAACTCTTCGTAAGGCTGTTATCGAGAACAAAATTTTCCCAGTCCTTACTGGTTCTGCTCTTAAAAATAAAGGAGTTCAGTTAGTGCTTGACGCTGTGGTAGATTATCTTCCTAGTCCTCTCGACATTCCTCCTGTGAAAGGACTCAATCCTTTAACTGGCGAGGAGGTCACTAGGCATGCTTCTGATACTGAACCTTTCTCTGCTCTAGCTTTCAAATTACAGGCTGATCCTTTTGTGGGTCAACTGACATTCTTCCGTGTTTACTCAGGTACTATCGAGGCTGGAAGTTATATCTATAATGTGACTACTGGTGATAAGGAGCGCCTTGGTCGTATCGTTCGTTTGCAAGCCAATCAAAGGGAAGAGGTAAAAAAAGTTTTTGCTGGAGAAATTGCTGCCGCCGTAGGCTTGAAAACAGCTAAAACTTCACACACTTTCTGTGACGAGAGTAACCCTATTATGCTTGATCAGATAGTATTTCCAGAGCCTGTTATTTCACTCCGTATTGAACCAAAAACCAAAGCCGATCAAGAAAAAATGGGTATGGCTTTGCACCGTCTTGCCGATGAAGATCCGACATTTAGAATAAAGAGCGATACCGATACCGGAGAAACAGTTATCATGGGTATGGGTGAGTTGCATCTTGAAATTATTGTCGATCGTATGAAGAGGGAGTTTAGCGTGGAAGCCAATGTCGGCGCCCCTCAGGTAGCCTACAAGGAAACTATTACTGGAGAAGCGGAAGTGGAAAATAAATATATCAAACAAACTGGTGGTAAGGGTCAATACGGTCACGTTAAAATTAAAATTAAACCTCTCCAGCCTTTAGCCGATCCAGAGAAAAAATTACCTAAAAATGTTCATCGTGATGAAGGTTTTGAGTTTATCGATTCCATTAAGGGAGGAGTTATTCCACAAGAATTTATTCCTGCCGTTGAAAAAGGAGTGAAAGAATCGATGGAGCGCGGAGTGGTAGCTGGTTATAAGATGACCGATATTTCTTGCGAACTGACATTTGGTTCCTACCACGATGTTGACTCTTCTGAAATTGCCTACAAAATAGCCGCTTCGCAAGCCTTCCAGGAAGCCGCGAAGAAAGCAAAACCAGTCATTCTCGAACCTATTATGAAAATCGAGGTGGTAGTGCCTGAAAAGTTTATGGGCGATATCACCGGTTACCTTTCTTCCAAACGAGGTGCTGTGGAGGCGATGGAGGATCGTTTTGGTTTGAAATTAGTAAGAGCTAAAGTGCCTCTAGCTGAGCTTTTCGGCTTCGTTACTACTTTGCGTTCTATGACAGAAGGCCGAGGCAGTGCCAACATGGAATTTGATCATTATGCTATTGTCCCGCCGAACGTAGCGAATGCTATTGCTGAGTCTAGGAATAAGTAGTTTAGTCAAAAAGTTCATAAGTTTATAAAGTTGAAAGTCAAGAATCGTCAGAAGAGACTGGTGATTTTTGTTTACGGTGTTATTATTATTTTATGGCTACAGCTTCCAATTTTGAACCAGGAGAGAGAATGGGAGAGAAAAAAGGTCTTTCAAGAGAGCAGGTGAAAGATTTTATGAGTCAATTTGATCGTAGTACTGCCAATAAGTACCGAGATGCAAATATAAAAAAATCTTTAGCTCCACAGGCTCTAGAGAAATTGCCAGACAATACAGAAGATTTGGCTAGTCTTGTCGAAAAGCTTGATGAAACTAATAAGCTTGTAAACGAAAGTGGTCTAGGTATCGAAATAAAATTATCGCCCGCTCTTAAGCCAGAAAATCTTAAAGCGGAACAACTTCAAGGGATAGAAGGCACTTTGTATTCTTTGTGTGAAGTTATAGAAAAAGTAAAGTCTGGAGAGGTTTTAATCTCTCTTCCAAAAATAATTATTTTAGATAATCAAAGAGGAGTGTTTCCTCATGGAGATCAGATAGTTATAGGTATAGGAGTAACAGCTAATGAGGTTATCGATGTTTTGCCGAAAGTAGAGGTAGTTCCAGGACAGAATGTTGAGCCTAAAACTGAACCTGTAGTCGAAGCCGCACCTAAAGTGGATGATATTGAAGAGCAAGAAAAACAAAAATTAGCAAATGAAATAGCTTCTGCATTAAGTGATAATGAACAAATTACACACCCAGAATCTGGGGCCCTTCAAGAAATACCAGTGGCACCTGCTGGTGGAATACAAATGGCCGAGCCTGTTTTAGAGGCTGGGGTTTCTTTAGATATTTTGCGTACTAATTATGCAAGGCTGCTTGAGCAGGAGAGGATAAATAAAAAAAGCGGCATAGAAAACGCAGGAGCTCTTGAACTCCAAGAGGCTGAAGGTGCTTACTACGCAGCTCTGGATCAAGAGTCACTCAAAATAAGAGACGAAGTTTATTTGAAACATGAAATCGAAGGTCATGGAGAAGTACACTCAATACAACTTGAGAGAGCTCATCACGAGATGAAAAGAAGGGTGATGGATGAGGTTGTGGTAGTCGAACATAAGAATATGATGGTCGAGAGAGCAAGGCTTAGAGAAGGGGAAAAATCAGTATTAGCAGAAAGAGTTAAGGAAGCAATGTTTAAGAGCTTACAGTGGTATGCAAGTCAAAATAAATATAAACGATTAGCCATAAGCACACTTCTCTTTGGGGTTGCTGGATATACCACTGGTTTCTTGGGTGCCACCGCAGCTGTTGGGTATGTGGGGGCTAGAGGCTTAAGAGGACTTGCGGCGATGCCTGTGATGGCCGCAGTTAATGCTGGAGCTCAAAGGATTTTCTCTACGGAGAAAGCTGAAGCTAAAGGTGAAGATAAAAAAGAAAAGCTAAAATATTCTTATAATGAAACCGATCTGAAATCAGCTATGGGTAGTTATGAAAAAATAGAAAAAGAAACGGCGGCCGATAAAAAGAGAAGAATATTGGCCAAGTCAGCTGTCGCTTTTGGTGCTGGGGCAGGGTTAGGCTTTCTCTCTGGTGCCATGGATCTCAATAGTCATTTTGGTTTAGGAGGAAGTAAAACAGAAATAACTCCAGAAAGTCAGAGTACTCCAGAACCTCCAGTCGTCGTTCCTCCTAGGCCTGATGCCCCTATATTCAATGCTCCTGAGGAAACTTCTGTTATTTCTGAGCTTAAACCAGAACCAGAGATAGAACCTTCTCTTGTGCAACCTACAACTTCAGAGACCTCATCTCTTTTGCCGGAGCGGATAGTGGAGCTTACTCCGAAAAAAGTTAATTCTATTTGGAAAATAGCGGAAGAAGGGTTGAAGGATCACCCTAAGTTCAGTTCTCTCGATCAAGCTCAAAAAACTTATGTTATTAGTGCCATTACCAATCGTGATTTGAAAGATCCGACAAGTTATGGATTGCCAGAAGCTAAAACTCCAGGTGCCGGGCCGATGCTTTTTGCCGGACAAAAAATTAATGCAAGTGAAGTTATAGGTAGCAAACAAGAGCTCGATCAATTTATCGAAAAAGCCATAAAGCTTTCTGATTCTCAAAAGAACTCTATATTAGGAAGCACTAATTCTGTGAAAGCTTTTGTAGAAGCTCATCCTGATGCAGAAATAAATCATGAATCTGTCGCCGAAATTTTAAATAATAAAGATAAAATTAGTATTTCAGAAGAAGTGGCAGAAGTGGCAGAAATTGAACTTCCAAAACCTAAACTGGACAGGAATGTTTATGCCGATACCGACCACTTATCAAAGCCGGAAATTGGAGTTACTAGGCCAAGCAATATAAGTTTGGATCCGGCTTTTGCACAACAAATAGAAGTCGCCTTTAGGGATGATATTAACTCTGTATACACAGAAAAGGCCATGTTTGGCCTTAGTAAGGTGCCTGGCATTAGGACTGAAAATTGGAAGTTTATGAGCACTCTGTCAGCTAAAAAAGTTCTCGAATTTTATACTGAGGATTCAAATGAAAGTGATTTATCTTCTGATATACAACAGGAATTGAAAGAGGTGCCAGCACATCAGAAAATGCTTCACCACATGACAGAACTTGTAAAAATGGCGGAGGGTAAAGTAGTTCCTTCTGACAGGGAAAATGTGGCTACTTACGTTAAAAGGTTGGGAGGGTTTATCTTGTCAAACCATCGAAACAATTTTAATTCTGCACAACTTCAACAAGTGGCCTAACACAGATGCTATAATTAACATGAATAAATGAATCCAGATATTAAATCAAAAATAGCTCACGATTTCGGTTTTGCTGGCCTGTCGCCGCTTGAACAGGAGCGAATGATAGAGAAAGTGGGTAATATGCTTTTTGAGTCGGTACTTGAGCGCTCCTTTGATTCTCTTGTTGAGAAAGACCTTGATGAATATGAGAAGATGCTTGGTGCTGCTGGAGCTGACTATCAAAAAATAATGGGCTTTTTCCAGGAACGAGTGCCTCAATTCCCGACCATAGTTTCTGAAGAACTTGGTCGCTTGAAGAAAATGACTAGCCTCCTTATGACTTAGTAGAATTGCCGTCTATACTAATTCTTGCCAGCTCTTGCATCATTTTATTTCTTTTGTTAGAATTGTAACTACTCTAAAAATAGTGCGGCCTTGTGCGTGTTAGTTTAGGTCGCCAGTTTAAGGTTTAGTCAAATTTATAATTAATTAGTTAATATTTAAAAACATGGCAGATACTTTTGATCGAAGCAAGCCGCACATCAACGTAGGTACAATTGGCCACGTCGACCACGGCAAAACGACTCTTACAGCGTCTATATTGAAGGTGCTTGATATGAATAAAGATAAGGGTTACGGTGCTAGGGTAGAAGATGTAAATGGCATTGACAATGCTCCTGAAGAAAAGGCTAGAGGCATCACCATCGCCCTTCACCACTCTGAATATTGGACAGCGGCTCGTCACTACGCTCACATTGATGCCCCAGGTCACGCTGACTACATTAAAAACATGATTACTGGTGCCGCTCAAATGGATGGCGCGGTGCTTGTAGTCGCTGCTACTGATGGTGTGATGCCTCAAACCCGTGAGCACATTTTGCTCGCAAAACAAGTTGGTGTACCTAAAATTGTAGTGTTCTTGAACAAATGCGATATGGTGCCTGATAAGGACCTTATTGATCTTGTGGAGGAAGAGGTGCGCGAACTTCTTACCAAGAACGGCTATGATGGCGCCGCTACTCCTATCATCCGTGGTTCTGGCCTTAAGGCTCTTGATGCTAAGGACGCTTCCGATGAATGGGCTATGAAAGTATTGGAACTCATAAACACTCTTGATACTTTCATCCCAATGCCAGTAAGGGAAACCGATAAGCCATTCCTAATGCCGATCGAAGATATATTCTCAATCGAAGGCCGTGGTACAGTGGTTACTGGAAAAGTAGAAAGAGGTATGGCTAAGGTGGGTGAAGAAGTAGAAGTTATAGGTCTCAAAGATGCTCAAAAAACTACTATTACTGGAGTTGAAATGTTTAACAAGCAATTACAAGAAGCTCAAGCGGGGGACAACGCCGGAATCTTGCTCCGAGGCTTGAAGAAGGAAGATGTACATCGAGGTCAGGTTTTGGCAAAGCCAGGATCGGTCAATCCTCATACTGAATTTGAAGCTGAAGTGTATATCTTGAAGAAAGAAGAAGGTGGTCGCCATACTCCATTCTTTACTGGCTATAAGCCGCAGTTCTATATCAGAACGACAGATGTGACTGGAGAAGTTACTTTGAAAGAAGGTGTAGAAATGGTAATGCCGGGAGACACAGCCACATTCAAAGTAAAGTTGGTTGCTCCTATTGCTCTCGAGGATAAACAGAGGTTTGCTATTCGCGAAGGAGGTAAAACTGTAGGAGCCGGTGCCGTAACAAAGATTGTTGCATAATTTCTTCTTTCAAGAAAATGGTAGAAGCAACTTCAAAAAAGAAAACAACAGTAAAGAAGAAAACCCCTGTTCTGAAGAGAGTGAAAAAAGAGGAAGCTATTTCGAAGTTGCGCATACGGGTGAGAGCTTATGAGTATAAAATTCTCGATATTTCGGTAAAGCAAATCATCGACACTGCTTTGCGCTATGATGCCAAAGTAGTCGGTCCGATGCCTATGCCGACTGAAATTAAGAAATATACTGTCAATCGTTCTCCCTTCGTCTACAAAAATGCTCGTGAGCAGTTTGAGATGAGGGTGCATAAGAGAGTGATCGACGTCATCAACCCATCACCCAAAGTAATGGAAGCCCTGACTAACCTCTCCTTGCCTTCCGGTGTTAATATAGACGTGAAGATAATGTAATTTTGTTTCAAAAGATTACCAAAAATCAAAAAGCGCTCCATGGAGCGCTTTTTGATTTGGGCTTGAATTAAAATTGTTAATCTGTTAATCTGTTTGTCACGCCCGAGGGCATTTTTTTATGAAATTTCTATTGGCCAAAAAGGTGAATATGACCCAAGTGTTTGACGAAAACGGTCGTGTTTCGGCTGTCACTATGCTTAGTGCTACCCCGGCTACTGTCACTCAAGTAAAATCAGTCGATAAGGATGGATATACTGCTATTCAGGTAGGCACAGGTAGCCGTCGTGCTAAAAATATATCAAAGTCAGTTTTGGGTCAGTTAAAAGATTTGGGGTTACCAGAGAAAACAGGTTTTGAATATTTGAGGGAGTATCGAGGAGAGATCCCGGGCGAGATTAAGAGGGGCGATAAAGTAAGTTTGGAAATTTTTTCTGTTGGGGATAAGGTGCAGGTCAGCTCTATTTCTAAGGGAAAAGGTTTTCAAGGGGTGGTGAAAAGGCACGGCTTCCATGGAGGCCCGAGGAGTCATGGCCAGAAGCATTCTGAAAGAGAACCAGGCTCTATTGGTGGTGGTGGCAGAGATGGAGGTCGTGTGGCTAAGGGTATGAGAATGGCCGGCAGAATGGGTGGCGACAGGATAACTATAAAAGGGTTGAAAATTGTAGCTGTCGATCCTGGAAATAATACTATTTTAGTTTCTGGTGCAGTCCCAGGCAGGAAGGGAACTTTAGTAGAATTAAGGAGTATGAATTAAGAATATGGATTCAAAAATTTACAATCAAACAGGAAAAGAAGTGGGAACAATCAAACTTCCTGGGGACGTTTTTGGTTTGAAGTGGAATGAAACTCTTGTGCATCAGGTTGCTGTTTCCATGATGGGTAACCTCCGTACTCCTGTAGCTCATACTAAAAATCGTGGCGAAGTGGCTGGTACTGGCAAGAAGCCTTGGAAACAAAAAGGTACTGGTAGAGCCAGGCATGGTTCGCGCCGTTCTCCTTTATGGGTAGGAGGAGGAGTCACTCACGGCCCAAGGAATGAGAAGGATTACTCCAGAAAGGTAAACAAAAAGATGAAGGTCAAAGCCCTGTTCACTATTCTTTCGAGAAAAAATAAAGAAGGGGAAATACTTTTTGTCGACTCTCTTATCGTGCCAGGGCCAAAAACTAGAGAAGCAAAAACAATAATATCTTCTCTTTCAAAAATAAAAGGTTTTGGCGGGCTTACTCGCAATAGGAACGCCGCCTATCTCGCCCTCGAAAATAAGAAAATTCCTACACTGAAGAGTTTTCAAAATTTTGGTAATTTGGAAGTAGGGGAAGTGAGGAATCTTAACCCTCTCGATATTTTGAAATATAAGTATTTAATAGTAGAAAATCCTGAGAAATCATTAGGTCTTCTTTCCGCTAAACTTTCCAAATAACATGGCAACCGATCTTAAAACAAAATACTCGAATGTCATTTTGCGCCCTAGGATTACAGAGAAGGCGACTGCTCTTTCGGAAAAAGGAGTTTATGTTTTTGAAATAGCTCCTGAGGCTAACAAAATATCTGTAGCCAAAGCGATCAAAGCATATTTTGATGTTACTCCGATCAAAGTAAGAATAGTATTAAACCCATCTAAAAATGTGGTGGTGAGAGGAAAGCGAGGAGTAAAATCTGGAGTAAAAAAAGCTTACGTCTATCTTAAAAAGGGCGATAAAATAGAATAAAATGGCAATAAAAACTTACAAACCAACATCGAAATCACGCAGGCACATGAGCGTTGTCGCCTATAAGGGTGTTACCACTACAAGCAATCCAGAAAAATCGCTTACTTCTGGTCATCACAGAAAGGTTGGTCGCAATGCTTTTGGTCGAGTCACGACTAGACATAAAGGAGCAGGAGTAAAAAGGCTTTGGCGAGAGATTGATTTTAAGTATGACAAAATCGGAGTGCCTTATAAGATAGCTTCTGTCGAATACGATCCAAATCGCACCGGTCTTATCGGCCTCGCCGTGTATAAAGATGGTGAAAAGCGATATGTATTATTGCCTCGAGGAGTGAAGGTGGGGGAAGAGCTTGTAACTGCAGAAGGCGCTCCACTGAAACAAGGAAATCGTTTACAACTCAAGAATATCCCTATTGGTACTTTTGTTTACAATGCAGAAATTAAACCGAAGAGTGGAGCGAAGCTGGGTCGTTCTGCTGGAGTGTTTATACAAGTTTTAGCTAAGGATGCGGGGATGGTGGATTTGAAAATGCCTTCGACTGAAGTGCGAAAAGTAAGTGAAAATGCTTGGGCGTCAGTCGGTGAAGTTTCTAATGAAGAAAAAAGGTTGGAAAATTATGGTAAAGCAGGTAGGAGTAGGTGGAAGGGCATTAGACCTACTGTTCGTGGTACCGCTATGAACCCTGTGGATCACCCACACGGAGGAGGTGAAGGCCGTCAAGGTAGGGGCCGCAGGCGAGCTGTTTCTATGTGGGGCAAACCGACTGGCAAAGGCCAAAAATCACGCCGAGTCAAAAAATATTCAAATAAATTTATTGTGTCTCGTAGGAAAGTAGGTAAGCAGAGGAAAGGCTAAATAATAAAATCATAATATATAACGGCCCCCTACCAAACTGGTGGGGGGCCGTCGCGGCGTTGCCGCAAGGTACTCGTTATTCCTGTCTCCGACGGGTCATGATTCCGAAATAAACCAGTCCCAGGCCGATTAGGCCGAGACTTCCTGGTTCCGGTACCTCGCTTGGAGATGGTGGGCCGGGGCCTCCTCCTCCACCTCCCATGCTCGTCACTGCGATCATATCCCATACCAGGTACGTTTCCTGGAGCGGGGAGTGAGGTCCAGTACTAGTCTGGAGCACGATGCTCTCGACTCCGGTACTGAACACGAATCCGACGAACCCTTGGATAAAGGGATCGCGGTTGAAGCATTCGGCCGAATCACTGCTTCCTCCGACGTACTGGAAGGAAAAGCAGAAGCCGTTGCCCTGATCCATGGGCGCCGTGTCGAAATTCGCTCCCCAGGCGTACATAGGAGCTCCGGAGAGCAACGAGTAGCTACTCTCGTTGTCTTTCTTGATCGACACCTGGTCGTAAAAACCGTTCTCCTTATAGCCGGAGAGCTCCCAGCCGCTCTCGAGATCGAAGATCTCGCTTGGGCCGCCCTTGAGGCTATCGCTCACATAGGAGGCGTTGTTCCCTAGCGCTTCCTTCCACTCTTCCTTTTCGAAATAGACCATTGGTCCTGCAGTCGCCGCTGCAGCCAGTAAAGTGAAAATCAAAACAACTAGGCACAGCCTCCGATGTAGCATTTCTTTACCTCATTCTCAAAGTACCACAAACTTCATGGCCGAGGTGACCCTAGCATAAACTTTTTAAAATGTAAAGGGGTTCCGCCAGCTGGCGGATTAAAAATAAATCAGCCCCGATTTCTCGGGGCTGATGGTTGTGCGGCATTTGCAAGCCGCAAAGGTTCAGGTTTTCTGCTGTTCCCGTTGCCGCCTGCGCCGGATGTTGATCTGAGCCCACAATCCCAGGCCGAGTAGACCAGTTCCCGAAAGGAAGATGGTACTCATCTCGGGCACGACTTCGGCGCTGTAGCCGCGGACGCTGAAGTCGGAACCCAACTTCGTCGCCCGGAAGTCGATCTGGGAGACGTTGTCCAAGTTCACTGAAATCGTGAGCAGGCCCGACCCGGAAGTGGGAGTGACTGCGCTCACGGTAATCCACGCCCCACCGTTGATGCGATACTGCGCCTGCTCGGTGCCGGTCAGAAATTCGCTGGTGTAGATGTCCCCTAGGTAGATGTCATAAAGGGTCATGAGCGGTGGAACCAATCCATCTCCCAGCACTTCCAGGAGTCCGATTTCGCTCGGATCGTCGAGCGAAGTTGGCCCGTTGATTCCGAGTCCGCCCCCGGGTGTCCAGTTCAGGACCCCGCCGCTTGCCGTCAGGTTGTTGAAAATCCCCTGATCGACGACGGCGAAGGTCGTGTTTCCGGTGGCTCCGGAGTAAATTGGGCTGGTGAAATCGATCACCGTTGTTGCGCTCACGGGCGAAACCGTGAGCGTGATCAGCGCAATCAGGGCCAGAATGGCCCAACAAACATTTTTCTTCATCGTTAACTCTCTCCTTGCTTGGTTCTTGGTCGGATCCTATAAATTGGCCCGACTCTGAAACTTACCCTACTCACATTTGCTTCAATGTCAAACGTTATAAACAGTTTTATTTTTATAAAAGAAATCAGCCCCGATTGCTCGGGGCCGATGGTTGTGCGACCGGCGTTGCCGCAAGTCGCTAGGTTTTCCGCTGGTGTTGCCGGAACTGGTGACGCCGGTTGATGAAGTAGAAGCCGATGAGGCCGCCGCTCATCAAGATGATTGAACTCGGTTCGGGCACCGGCGATGTGGCGCCGCTTGCCGAAAACGAATAGTTGCCTGCTACTGGCGGGGGTTGAAACGTCAGGTTCATGCTTCCGGCCGTGGGGTCATACCCTGCAGCGGTGTATGTCCCGAGCGTGCTAATGCTGAAGCTTCCTCCCGGTCCGCCGGCCGCGCTCCACGGTCCGCTTGTGGTATACGTGAGGCTTGGCCCCAGAATCATGCTGAACGCGACGCCACTGTCGAAGTCGGTGCTTGAGAAAACGACCGATCCCATGCCGCATAGGGCCATGTTGGCCCCGGCGCATCCCGGCGCCGACTGCATCAGGCTCGAAAAATCGATGCCCGTTGCTCCCGGTGACACCGGCGCCACAACTCCTTCGAGCGGCAGGTTGCTGAAGCCGACCTCCACACTAAGTACCGGCAGGGCGCTCACGGGCGAAACCGTGAGCGAAATCAGCGCAATCAGGGCCAGAATGGCCCAGCGCGTATTTTTCATTTTCTTTCTCTCCTTCGATCGTCCCGCCTCTTCTATTGAGACGGGCTCTGGTGCTCACCCTACTCATATTTAACTAAATGTCAAGCCCTAATCTAAAAAGAGTCATCTTGCCCTATTTAAGGTTTGCGTGTGTCAAAACCTTATGTTAATATCCCAAACAACGCTCACGCGTTTTTTGTATGTCGCGATCACTGAAAAAAGGCCCATATGTTGATCCTCGAGTCTTGAAAAAGATCGAGGGCAAGAAACCTGTAGAAACTGGGGTTATTAAAACATGGTCGCGAGCCTGCGTCATCGCTCCTGAAATGGTAGGTTTCATTTTCGGTGTTCACAATGGCAAGGTTCACGTAGAAGTTTTGATTTCTGAAGATATGGTAGGTCATCGTTTGGGTGAATTTTCTCCTACTCGCAAATTCGTAAGGCATGGAGGTAAAATGCAGAAAGAACTCGAAGCTAAAAAGAAGGAAGCTGAAATTTCCGCCGCTCAAGCCGCTAAATCAACCACTGAAACTAAAAAATAGTTCGAGTAATTAAATGGAAACAGCAACAGCACAACTTAATAGTTACAGACAATCTCCAAGGAAGGTGCGTGTGGTTGCCGATTCTGTCAGGGGTAAGAAAATAGTAGAAGCAAAACAAGTCCTTACTTTTCTTACCAAGAAAGCAACTGGCCCTTTGCACAAACTTCTTGATTCAGCTATAGCCAATGCGAAAAACAAAGGTTTGAATGAAAGTAATTTAGTTGTGAAAGCAATCAGCGTCGATGTCGGGGCCATTTTGTATCGTCGCCGACCCGTTTCTCATGGTGCGGCGCACCCTGTCCGCAAGCGTACTTCCCATATCGAAATTATTCTTGGAGAAAGTATAAAAAGTAAAGATGGAAAGAAGGAAAAATTAAATTAATATGTCCCACACTGTACACCCATATTCACATAGGCTAGGCATCACCAGAGACTGGAAAAGTCGCTGGTTTGGAGCGAAAGATAAATTTAAGGAAAATCTTCGGGCCGATGTTTTGATAGTGGAATTTTTGAAAAAGCGTATGAGAGGCTTTTTTGTAAGCTCAATTGAAATCGAGAGAAGTGAAAAAATATTTCGCCTTATCATCGAAACAAGTCGGCCGGGCATGATCATCGGTAGGCAAGGTGAAGGTATGGAAAAACTTCGGGCCGAAGTAGTGAAGTTTATGACTAGGAGAAAAATTTCTTCTAAGCAAGAAATGAAGATAGATATAAAAGAAGTGAAGTCCCCTGAGTCGAATGCCATGATCGTGGCGCAGATGATAACTGAAAGCTTGGAAAAGAGAATGCCTTTCCGTAGAGTAATGAAGCAGATGGCTGAAAAAGCTTTTGCCAACCGTGATGTTCAAGGAATAAAAATAACTCTTTCCGGTATCATGGGTGGCTCAAATATGGCTAGAGTTGAATCAAAAAAACTTGGGCGCATTCCTCTACAAACTTTTAGAGCTGATATCGACTACGCATTTTATGAAGCTCTTTTGCCCCTCGGAAAAATAGGTATAAAAGTATGGATATATAAGGGGGAGATTTTTAATAAGGATAAAAAATAATTATCATGCTTTTTCCAAAGAAAGTTAAATATAGGAAGTGGCATACTTTCAGGGAACATCCGGATAAAATCGGAGTGGCTAGTCGCAACTTAAATGTCTCTTTCGGGTCGCATGGTTTCAAATCTATAGCGGCGGGTCGTGTTACTTCGAATCAAATCGAATCAGCTAGAAAAGTAATTTCAAGAACTCTAGGTAAAACTGGTCGAATGTGGGTCAGGCTTTTTCCTGATATGCCTTTTACTAAAAAGCCGGCGGAAGTAAAAATGGGTAAGGGCAAGGGAGAGATAGAGGGCTATCACACCAGAGTAAAGCCCGGCCAAGTTCTTTTTGAAGTCGACGGCGTCACTCCCGCTGTGGCTCGAGAGGCTTTGCGTAAGGCGGGCACTAAATTACCAGTGAAAGGGAAGATAGTAGAACGAGTGTAACTTTACTTTAATGAAGACTAAGGATATAAAGAAGAATATCAAAGGAAAAAGCGCGACGGAGCTTAATGACCTGCTTGCTCAAAAAAAGGTGGCTCTACGTGATTTTAGGTTTGGTTTGGCTGGTAGTAAGTCGAGGAATATCAAAGAGGGCAGAGGTTTAAAAAGAGATATCGCTCGAGTAAAAACAGAGTTAAGAAGCAAGAAATAAAGATATGAATAGTACAGAAACAAAACAGAATATCATAAAAAAAGGAGGCAGAATTTTCTCTGGTGTTGTCGTTTCCGACAAAATGAAGGATACTATCGTCGTCGAAGTTACTCGTTTTGTGAAGCATGAAAAATATAAGAAATATCACAAGGTAGCTAAAAAATTTAAGGCTCACGATGCAGGCAATACAAAAAAAATAGGTGATAAAGTCGATATAAAAGAAACCAAACCTATTTCTAAAGACAAGCATTTCACCGTAATTTAATCTTTCCATTTTTCCTTCTTTTCATCTTTAAATTAACTACCATGATTCAACCACGATCAATAGTAAAAATAGCTGACAACTCTGGAGCTAAAATCGGGCGCATATTCAAAGTGCTTGGTAGCGCCAAGAAAAGATACGCTGGTATTGGTGAACTAGTTATTCTCTCGGTGCAGAAAGCTGAACCAAGAAAAGAAATAAAGAAGAAGGCGGTGCTCACCGCTCTAGTAGTGCGTCAAAAAGCTCCGCTTCGTCGTAAGGATGGTTCGTATATTCGCTTTGACGAGAACGCTGTTATCATCGTCGATAAAAAGAAGGGTGAGCTTGTTCCTAGAGCCAACCGTATTTTTGGTCCTATCCCTCGTGAAATAGCCGAAGCCGGCCACCAGGCTATTGTTTCCATGGCTCCGGAGGTGATATAAATAAAAATATGAAAATCAAAAAAGGCGACAAGGTTCAAGTTATAACGGGAAAAGATAAGGGCAAACAGGGCTCTGTGGTGAAAGCATTTCCTCAAATTGATAAAGTGATTTTGGATGGAGTAAATGTCCACAAAAAACATATCAGAGCTAAGAAGCAAGGGCAGAAGGGTCAACTTGTCGATCAGGCCTTTCCAATACATGTAAGCAATGTTAAGAAGATTTAAAGATGGAAAGAAGTAAAGATGGAAAAATTATGAAAACTCTTAAAGAAAAAACAAAAAATTCGTTCAAGGAACTCAAAGAACCACTTAAGATGGTTAATGTTATGCAAGCTCCTAGAATAGAGAAAGCGGTGATTAATGCTGGAGTAGGTTCTTTTTCCGATAAAAAGAAAATTGAATTAGCTTTTGATAGGCTTTCAAAAATCACAGGACAGCGTCCGGTTAAGAAAGGGGCCAAGCAATCAGTGGCTTCTTTCAAGGTGCGTGAGGGGGATACAGTAGGAATCCAAATCACTCTTCGAGGAGAAAGGATGTGGAGTTTCCTGGATAAACTTATAAATATAGCTCTACCTAGGACCAAAGATTTTCGTGGCTTGTCGGATGGTGGAGTCGATGAGATGGGCAACTATACTTTAGGCATAAAAGAACATGTGGTATTTCCTGAAACTGCTGATGAAGAGCTGAAAGATGTATTTGGTTTTGCAGTGACTATCGTCACCAATCTTAACTCCAAAGAAAAAACTTTAGCTTTCTTAAAATCAGTTGGTTTCCCATTTAAAAAATAGAAGGGAAGAGTAGGAGGAGAAAAAATTAGTTGGAGTTATAATATATATATGTTTCAAAATAGAAAAGAGGCTTTACTTCTTTTTTTGGGCGATATCGTCATTTTCTATTTTTCCTTGTATTTAGCCTTGGCTTTTAGGTATTTCACTTTTCCTGCTGGGGAAGCCTTTGTTCAGCATGCTTTCCCTTTTTCCATCCTTTCTGCTGTATGGATAGTAACCTTCTTCATTACTGGCTTATATGAAAAGCATACACTTCTCCTCAAAACACGTTTACCGAGCACCATTTTCAATGCTCAAATTAGTAATACTTTCCTTGCTGTTCTTTTCTTTTATTCCATACCTTATTTCAAAATTGCACCCAAAACCATCCTCTTTATACACCTCCTTATCTCCTTCGCTCTTATCCTGGCTTGGAGGCTTTATGGGGTGCGTCTTTTGAGGCCAGCTACAGTTCAGAAAGGAATCATCGTAGGTCAGGGGGAAGAAATGAGGGAGTTGATTGAGGAAGTAAATAACAATCCTCGCTACGGTTTGGAGTTCATATCATCGATTGATGTGAGCGAAATAGAGTCACTTAATTTCAAAGACGAAATAATATCTCGGGTTTATTCCGAAGGGGTGCAGATCATCGCTATTGACCTACATAATGAAAAGGTGGAACCGATACTTCCGAATCTATATAATTTAATTTTTGCTGATGTGAAGTTTATCGATATGTATAAAATTTATGAAGATATTTTTGATCGAGTGCCCCTCTCGCTTCTGAAATACAATTGGTTTTTAGAAAATGTTTCCACTTCTTCACATGTGGCTTACGATGCCCTGAAGAGGATTATGGATATAATTATAAGTATTATTGTCGGTTCTCTGAACATCGTTTTCTGTATAGTGGTTGGCCTTGCGATCAAGATCGAGGATGGAGGTAAAATTTTCTTCACCCAAGAAATGATAGGCAAAAATAATAAGGTAATAAAAATCTGGAAATTTAGAAGTATGTCGCCCGCCCGTCTCGCAAGCGAGGTGCGTAGCGAGGCGCGGAATGAAGCCCAGCATATCACCAAAGTCGGTAAATTTATCAGATCAGTTAGAATTGACGAATGGCCTCAATTTTGGAATGTTTTAAAAGGTGACATGTCAGTTATTGGTCCGAGAGCCGAGATAGTATCTCTAGTTAGAAATTACGAAAATGAAATCCCTTACTACAATGTTCGTCATCTTATAAAACCAGGCCTTTCCGGTTGGGCTCAGCTATATCATCGCGATCCGCCCAAGGTTGTTGCCGACGCTTTTAAGACTCGTCGCAAGCTTTCCTACGACCTCTATTACATCAAAAACCGTTCCCTCATGCTCGACCTCAAAATTGCACTAAAGACTCTAAAAGTGATACTATCCAGAAGTGGAGTCTAAATATAAATAAATGGCTAAATACAGATTTTGGGCAATACTCATAATTTTCGCTTCGATCGTCATGGGGCTTTGGATTTGGAATGGCGAGAAGACTGGTGAAAATAAATTTAAACTTGGGCTAGATTTGTCCGGAGGGACACAGCTTATATATCGAGCTGATACTTCTAAAGTTGCTTCCGGTGAAATCGATGATTCTATGGAAGCTCTAAGGAATGCTATTGAGAGAAGGGTGAACCTTTTTGGCGTGTCAGAGCCTCTAGTACAAGTAGAAACTAGTGGCATTGGGGGAGAGGGGCAGAATAGGCTTATTGTTGAATTGCCCGGGGTTACTAATGTGCAAGAAGCTATAGACCAAATCGGCAAAACTCCCACACTGGAGTTTATGCTCATGAAGCCTGATTTTGATCTGTCTTCGGTAGGTGATGGCGTAGTCCCTGAGGATGTTTTCATCGCTACAGGTCTCGATGGTGGTAAATTGCAGAAAGCCACCATTCAGTTTGATCCAAATTTTCCAACCCAACCGATTATTGGCTTACAATTTAATACTGAAGGTAAAAATCTTTTTGCAGAAATAACAAAAAATAATATTGGTCGCATCATGGGCATTTTCCTGGATGGGCTGTTGATTCAAGCCCCTTATATCCGTGAAGAAATACCTTCAGGCGAAGCAGTGATAACTGGTGACTTTACTGCTGAGGAAGCGAAACAGGTAGTGCGTGATTTGAACTACGGTGCATTACCTGTGCCTGTCGAACTTATAAGTACTCAGTCAATAGGAGCTACTTTGGGTCAGCAAGCCGTGGCTGACAGCTTAAAGGCCGGACTGTATTCCTTTATTATTATCGCCATTTTCCTCATAGGTTGGTATAGAGGTCCGGGACTTGTGTCTGTCGTTGCTCTCATTATCTATACCGTTATCAACCTGGCCTTGTTCAAATTGATGTCGGTTACTTTGACTGCTGCCGGTATTGCTGGCTTTATATTATCAATCGGAATGGCGGTCGATGCCAATATTCTAATATTTGAAAGAACAAAAGAGGAGTTTAAAAAAGGTAAAAATAAAGTTGATGCCTTGAGTGAAGGTTTTAAAAGAGCTTGGACATCGATTCGTGATTCGAATCTTTCGAGTATAATAACGGCTCTTATTCTTTTCTACCTAGCCTCTACGCCAGTCGTGAAAGGCTTTGCTTTAGTATTTCTCATAGGCGTCCTTGTTTCTATGTTCTCCGCTATTACAGCTTCACGCACCATATTGTTCGCCATGCAATCAGATAAAAAATAATATGAAAATCATCAAATATAGAAAAATATTTTATTGTTTCTCGGCCTTACTTTTCGCTATTTCAATTTGGGCTATTTCAGCTTATGGATTAAAGCCCGGTATTGATTTTACTGGTGGTAGTTTGCTCAACGTTTCTTACGAAGGAGCCACCCCCACTGTGGGAGAAGTGAATGATGCCCTTTCTGTACTTGACCTTGGAGGTATTTCTGTGAGGAATGCTGGTGATGACTCCTTTATCATCAGAACAAAGGAAATCGATCAGTCCAGAAAAGCTGGTGTCATGGCACTTCTTAGCATTGAAGGTAAGTATGTGCCTATCGAGAAAGAATTTAATACGGTCGGGCCAGTTCTCGGTATAGAAGCTATCAACAAATCTTACCTATCCATCATATTGGTTTTAGTGGCTATTATCTTATTTATCACTTTTGCCTTCAGGAAGGTTTCCAAACCGATCAGCTCTTGGGTTTATGGAGGAGTGGCACTAGTCGCTCTCGCTCACGATGTCATTATTCCTACAGGGATATTCGCCATTTTAGGCCACTTTCAAGGGTTCGAAGTCGATACTCTTTTCGTGACAGCCCTTCTTGTTATCCTAGGCTTTTCTATTCACGATACTATCGTAGTATTTGATCGGGTTAGGGAAAATTTGAAAATAAGTAATGATAGGGGAGGTAAGGAAGAGTTTGAAGCAATTGTAGGCAGAAGTATTTCGGAAACATTCACTCGCTCTATAAATACCTCCGTTACCACCCTTCTTGCTATTGTTGTTCTCTATTTCTTTGGACCTGAAGCTACCAAGCATTTTGCTCTTACTATGGGCATCGGTATCATCGCCGGTACCTACTCATCCATCTTTTTCGGTTCACCATTACTTGTTACTATTCAGAAGTGGAGGAATAAAGTATAATAAACTCATGTTTTCGATTTCTGAGTCTGTCAAATATGGTTGGGCAAGGATGAAAGAGAATATGCATCTTTCTGTTCTCTCCACTTTGCTTATGCTAGCAGTAGGAGCTGTTTCTGGAGGAGGGAAAGGGCTTTTCAAATCACTCTTCGGAATTTTAGCGGCGATACTTTTAATCGTGATACGCATCGGTTATAGCAAAATTTTTCTCCGTATAACTGACAATGACAAACCTAAATTCAGTGATATTTTCAGGAGCTATCCTTTATTTTGGAAATATCTAGGAATCTCTATTCTTTTTCCGGTCATAGTTTTTGTTGGCCTCTTACTTCTTATCTTGCCGGGTATTTTGTGGGCTGTAAGGTTTTCTTTTGCTCCTCTTATCCTTGTCGATACAAATATGGGCATAATTGCTTCTATGAAAGAGAGTTGGGCTATCACCGAGGGTAATTTCTGGAGTCTTCTTTTGTTTTGGATCGTAGTTGGGGTACTTAACTTCCTAGGTTTCTTAGCATTAGGGATTGGCCTACTCGTATCGGTGCCGGTTACCACGTTTTCTTCCATATTTGTATACAGGGCTCTCTCGAGAGGGAGGGCTGGAATCACTATTTGACAGGCCTATTTTTATCCTTATACTTTACCCTGCTCTCCTTCGTGGGGAGTTTTGATTGGTCTTTGACATTTTCATACTTGAAATAAGAAATATATAAGATTGAGATGTAAGTCCTAGTCTATATTTCTTTGAGTAATAAAATAAGTACACACAAACAATGATTTTTTGAGTTAGAAGATCAAACTGAAAAATTAGAAAATATGAAATGACAGGATATAGTATTCTTCGTTTTGTTCCGTCTAATTATATTTAGAGTTTGATCCTAGCTCAGGATGAACGCTGGCGGCGTGGATAAGGCATGCAAGTCAAGGGGCCGAGGTCGCAAGACCGAGGTACCGGCAGACGAGGTAGTAACACGTAGGTATCTTCCCTTAAGTTTGGTATAGCTTCTCGAAAGAGGAGGTAATCCCAAATAGTCTCGTAAGAGTAAAGTCGCAAGACGCTTAAGGAAGAGCCTGCGGAGTATCAGCTAGTTGGTAAGGTAATGGCTTACCAAGGCTATGACGCTTAGGGGAGCTGAGAGGCTGACCCCCACCGATGGAACTGAGAAACGGTCCATACACCTACGGGTGGCTGCAGCCGAGAATATTCGACAATGGGCGAAAGCCTGATCGAGCGACGCCGCGTGACTGATGAAGTCCTTCGGGACGTAAAGGTCTTTTATGAGGGAGAAATCCTTCGGGACGATAGTACCTCATGAATAAGGGGCTCCAAACTCTGTGCCAGCAGGAGCGGTAATACAGAGGCCCCAAGCGTTATCCGGAATCACTGGGCGTAAAGGGTGTGTAGGTGGCACTGTTAGTCTTTCGTTAAAGACTCCGACCTAATTGGAGAAATGCGAAAGAAACGGCAGAGCTTGAGGATGCGAGGGGTGAATGGAACTCATGGAGTAGGGGTGAAATCCGTTGATATCATGGGGAACACCAAAAGCGAAGGCAATTCACTGGCGCACTCCTGACACTGAAACACGAAAGCGTAGGTAGCGAAGCGGATTAGATACCCGCGTAGTCTACGCCCTAAACGTTCCTCTCTAGCTTTCCGGAGTATCGACCCTCTGGGAGGCGAAGCTAACGCGTTAAGAGAGGCGCCTGGGTAGTACGAGCGCAAGCTTAAAACTCAAAGGAATAGACGGGGACTTGCACAAGCGGTGGATTATGCGGTTCAATTCGACAACAAACGAAAAACCTTACCAAGGCTAGAAATTCAAGTGAAGAATACAGAAATGTAAACGTTCGCAAGAACACTTGAACAGGTGATGCATGGCCGTCGTCAGTTCGTGATTTGAGTTGTTCCCTTAAGTGGGGTAACGAACGCAACCCTCGTTGGCTGTTACAAGTGTCAGCCGAGACTGCCCAGCACAAAGTGCGTGAACGCACTTCGAGTTAAGGAGTTGAAAGTTTGTAAAGTTATAAAGTAAGAATTTTCCTTACTTTAAAAACTTTATAACTTTATGAACTTTTTACTTGAAGTGAACTTCGTTCACTTCGTGCTGGGAGGAAGCGAGGATGACGCCAGGTCAGCATGTCCCTCTGACGCCTTGGGCTACACGCATAATACAATCGCCACTACAACGGGTCGCGACGTCGCAAGACTGAGCTAATCCTAAGAAAAGTGGCGCCAGTTCGGATTGGGGGCTGAAACTCGACCCCATGAAGTTGGAATCGCTAGTAATCGCGGGTCAGCTATACCGCGGTGAATACGTTCTCAAGTCTTGTACTCAAAATTAAAGGCGCCAGGCAGTTTATAAATCCAATCAGTTAAAGTCTGATAGTTGCGAAAGCAATTTAGCGAACGGGTAGGTCCCCTACAGTAATGTGAGGACCGAAGGATCCTAGTAGCGAAAGGTAGCCCGATCAAAAAAGAGATGTGCGACTTCTGCGGTGAGTCTGAAGGAAGCACGAACAAAAATCTTCGTTGGGATGTTTGGAAAGGAGTTATAAATGACCCTGGGAGACCCAGCACTAAATTAGTGCTGGGAGTCAGCTGAGTCGTAGTACCATGCGTCAACTTAATGTTATAATTAAAACAATAATATTAAATATGTGTGGAAAGGACAAAACCGATAGTTTCAAATGAGTATATTGTAGGATTAACGGATGGAGAAGGATGTTTTTACGTAAATGTAAGAAAATCTTCTCTCTACAGAATGGGGTTTAATGTTCAATTGCATTTTCATATAAAAATGCAGGAGAAAGATAGATTCCTTCTGGAAAAAGTTAAGAATACTCTGAAATGTGGAGCTGTGTATTTTCAAAAAGAGCAGAGAGTTAACCATGCTCAATGCTATAGATACAGCATAAGTTCATATTCAGATGTTCTTAAAATATTGATCCCATTTTTCAAACAATATCCTCTTCAGAGTTTTTCTAAACAGAAAAATTTTGAATTATTTTGTAAAGTAGCCAAACTAGTTCAATCAAAAGATCATCTTACTAAAGATGGTTTAGAGAGAATCAGGAAGCTAAAAGCAAAAATGAATTTGAAAACTATCGGGCTCGCGTAGTGCAGGAAATCTGCTCGCTACGTCCAAAACTGTGAAATGATGGGAAGCAGTATGGTGAAGTATTTATATTAAATACTTCAGGGGATGTGAGAAAATCACAATCCGCCCGTCAACTCAAGGGAGTTGGGAGTACCCAAAGGCTCACGCAAGTGGGACTAAGGTAAGCTCAATGACAGGGAGTAAGTCGTAACAAGGCACGGGTAGCGGAAGCTGCTCGTGGAATATTTCAAGGTGAAAATTTCCTCTTCTCTGACTTATGTCGGAGGAAAGGAATGACAGTCGATATTGTGCAACTCGATCGAGTGCGCAATAGTTTGATCACAACTTAAAATGGTACCTGCCCGCAATGCTAAGCATAGCGTTACAGGCGGGTGGCAGCTGGAAAGACAGCAGAAAACTAAATAGTAGGACGGAACAAAACAAAGAATATTATTTCGCCAACCGGCGAGCAAAAAAGCCCTTAAAATAAGGGCTTTTTTGCTGTCTAAATTTTTACTTGCATTTAATAGTAGATTATGATATAATACAGGGCAGGAGGATTTTCTCGCTATGGGAAAATTTCTTAGAATTCTTGCTATGGTTTTTCTTGTGTTGGTTGTGGCTATGTTTGATGCCACGCCCACCGTGAGCGGCCTGGTTTCGTTAGGGACTTTGGCGGTTGTGGTTGCTTTGGTTGCTTTTGTCGCTGGGCCTACTATCAAAGCTGACTTCAGGTCAGCTAAGAAGTACGAGCTGGCTATGAAGACGCCCAGGGCGAAACCGCCAGTTTATGGAGCGTTTGAGTATGCTCCAAAGCCCCCCAATTTCGACAGAAGTATGGCTGCGGTGAGCCGGGCTCTTGCGGGCAAGAAGCCTGCCGCACGCAGTATCCGATAAGAGTGCCCATCCTTGGGGGGTTATTAGGGATGACACTCGTCCCGTGAGATGTAGGCTTACAAGCCTCTCTCACGGGATTTAACTTTTATAAAATTTTATGTTAGATTTTTTAAGCCCACCAAAAGCGGAAAATTCTTCCCAGTTGAATACAACTGGACGCTGAATTTTTCAACCAATCGCTTCGCTCTTGGGAAAAATTCGCGCGTATAGCTCAGTTGGTAGAGCATTCCACTGATACTGGAAAGGTCCTAGGTTCAAATCCTAGTGCGCGCACCATAAACCACGTAGGGTTTATGGCTTTGCCAGAAAACCGAAGTAGGTTTATGGTAGCCATGCACCTCACATGGTGCATGTGCACCACATGTACTACGTCTATATTTTACGAAGTCTAAAAGATAAAAAGTTATACATAGGCTATTCAGAGAATTTGAAAAGAAGATTTGAAGAACATGAAAAAGGAGAGGTTCCTTCTACTAAGCCACGAAGACCTCTTGATCTAATTTTTTACGAGGCTTACAAAAATATAACTGACGCTAAAAGAAGGGAAAAATATTTCAAAACAGATAAAGGAAAATCGTCTTTAAAGATGATGCTGAAGGAGTATTTTAATAAAAATATTAAATAAACAAACGCTCCGCTTCTTGTATTTCCCAGAAGGAATTTACCAAGAAGCGGAGGCTATTCTACGTTACCAATGACTGCGAGCCATTCGTCGGCTCGATGCCATCCGGCGTATGAAGAAGTCAGACCTGCTATCGGCTGCTCTGCTCCGAATGCAAGACAGAAAAAACATCTCCGAATACCGATGAAGCAACCACGTACACTGGTCACATACATCGATGGGGGAGCGTAATTACTCATGCTCTGGTTTAATCGAGGGAAATTTCCCCCGATGGCCAAAACTTCTTGGGGCGAAGCACCTTTGTGCCCGATTGATTCAAGGTGTTCGATGCCTTCACTATTTTTCCAACGTCTTCTAAATGACAGCAGGGAAATATCGCTAAAACTGGCTTCCCTGATTTCACTCTGATTCATTCGTGAATACTGGCCTTCGCACAAGAAGACGAAGGAGTTCTCTCCTGTGCCAGGAGCTCCGAGCCTCACAGCTTCCTCGAAACTAAGACTTCGGTCTACCAGCACTTCATGGAGCCGGATGACCAGAAGTCCATCTTTGGTCTTTTCTACGCGTGGTACTTGCTCCATTCGACCTATTCCTTTCTCTAGAATGTGTAATCGTTCTTTCTGTACTATAATGCCGTAGTTCTTTAAGTCAACAACTTTAAAAGCTTTACCTTTTGTCATTTAGAAATTATACTGTGTGCAATGAAAAGGTTTTACCCTATAACTGGCCTGCTTATCTTTGTTATTCCATTCCTTGGTATACCTGGAAATATGCGTCACATTGTCGTGTCTCTCTTAGGCCTCGCTATTTTAGTGCGCTCTATGTGGCCCGAAATATCGGAGAAAATTATTCAGAGGACAAAAGTTAAATGAAGAGGAAATTTTTCTCCTACATTTTTCTAGGAGCCATAATTTTAGCTTTTTTTGTTGCTGTTTTTGGTTTATCTCTCCCGGTGAAATATTCAAGTAGCGATAGTTCTACGACTCTTTCTACAGGCCAAACTGTTCCTAAGATAATTCACATTTCCACACCGGAGCCACTCAAGGCAATCTACATGACATCTTGTGTAGCCAGCCTTCGTGATTGGCGAAACAAAATAGCTGATTTGATAGATGTGACGGAACTCAATTCTGTGGTAGTCGACATCAAGGATTACACGGGCACTGTTTCTTTTGGTGATCTGGGGCCTAAAGGGGAGGGCTGTAGGGTTTCTGACATGCTTGAATTTATTCAAGATTTACACGATAGAGGAATATATGTCATCGGTAGGGTGGCAGTTTTCCAGGATCCTCTTTATGCTAAGTTGCATCCCGAACTTGCAGTCAAAAGGAAAAGTGATGGTGGGGTGTGGAAGGATAGGAAAGGACTCTCTTTTATCGATGTTGGAGCGAAAGAGTATTGGAATTATATTGTTGAAATTTCCAAAGAATCGGAAAAAATTGGTTTTGATGAAATAAATTTTGACTACATTCGTTTTCCTTCCGACGGTAACATGAACGATATTGCGTTCACTCATACTGGTAGTACTACCAAGCCTTTGATGCTTAAACAATTTTTCCAACATTTAGATAAAAGTCTGGAAGGTGTTGAGATAAAAACTTCAGTAGATTTATTTGGGATGGTGACTACAAACAGTGATGATTTGGGCATAGGTCAGGTACTTGAAAATGCTCTGCCTTATTTCGATTACATTTCTCCCATGGTCTATCCTTCACATTACCCAGCTCACTTTAATGGCTGGCCTGACCCAAACAAAGTACCTTATGAACTTATAAAGTATGTCATGCAGAGTGCTGTTACAAAAACTGAACTCCTAGCCTCCACTACTCAAAATTTTAATATAAAAAAAGAACAGCTTCGTCCATGGCTCCAGGACAATGATTATCCGATTCCTTACACTGCCGAAATGGTGCGGGCTCAAATTCAAGGCACTTACGATGCCGGTCTTACCTCTTGGATGCTGTGGGATCCGGCGAACAAATATACAGAAGCTGCGTTATTGAAAAATTAGGGTAATTAGAAATTAGAATAATTGGTCGTCAGATTGTATAATTGTATTATGCCTCCTGATGACAAAGTTACTTATTTTGCTGAGACGGATTCGCGCAACAAACGCCTGGCTTTCGGTATAAAATCGAAAGATAGACTGCGCCACTTATATACCATTGGTAAAACAGGCATGGGTAAATCGACCCTTCTCGAGAATTTGGTTATTCAAGACATTCAGAATGGGGAAGGGGTGGCTTTTATCGATCCTCACGGCAAGACGGCTGATCTTTTACTCGACTACATTCCCGAACACCGAATAAAAGATGTAATTTATTTTGCGCCGTTTGATACCGAATACCCCATATCTTTTAACGTAATGGAGGACGTGGGGCCAATGCGAAGGCACTTAGTACTTTCTGGCCTTATGAGTGCCTTTGAAAAACTTTTCGGTGAAGAAAGTTTTTCGGACCGAATGCAATATATTTTGCAAAATACCATCCTCGCTCTGCTTGAGTATCCAGGTGCTACCATGCTTGGTATCAACAGGATGCTTACCGAAAAAGTCTATCGACAGAAAGTGGTCGATAATGTTACCGATTCTTCAGTAAAAACATATTGGACCAAGGAATTTGCTTCGTATACCGAACGTTTTGCCGCGGAAGCTACTCCTGCGATCCAAAACAAAATTGGTCAATTTACCTCCAATCCCTTGATCAGGAATATCATTGGTCAACCGAAATCTTCGTTTGATATGCGTAAAATCATGGACGAAAAGAAAATCCTGATCGTCAACTTATCGAAGGGCTTGGTCGGAGAAAGTAACGCTAACTTGCTCGGTTCGATGTTGGTGACTAAAATTTATCTCTCTGCTATGTCGCGTTCCGATGTTACGGAAGCCGAGCTTGGGAAGCTTCCGAATTTTTATTTGTATGTGGATGAATTTCAATCCTTTGCTAACAAAAGTTTTGCCGACATTCTTTCCGAGGCGCGTAAATATAAACTCGCTCTTAATATAGCTCACCAATATATCGAACAAATGGCCGAGGAAGTGAGGGCTGCTGTGTTCGGTAACGTAGGCACTATGATTGCTTTCAGAGTCGGCTCTTTTGATGCCGATGTTTTGGAAAAGGAATTTGCTCCTGTGTTTATCGCTGAGGACATGGTCAATCTTGGAAAGTACCAAATGTACCTGAAGCTTATGATCGACGGAGTGCCTTCCCAACCTTTTTCTGCTTTAGGTATGGCTCCTATTCCAAAGCCGGAGATTTCGTACAGGAAAGAAGTGGTGGCAGAATCACGAGCGACGTATGCTCATCCGAAGGAAGAAGTGGAAAGAGTGATTAATGAATGGTATGCCCCAGTAAAGGAGGAAGCTAGAAACCCGAAACCCGATTTATCCGACGGTAAGGCGGGAGTCAGGAAGGAAAATGAAGGAAGAAGGCAGGAATATAGAAATGTAAAAATAGAACCAAGAATTGAAATCCCACGACCACAAATAAAGGTCGAAGCAAAAGTAGAGCCCAAAAAAGAAACAATTTCTCTTAATACATTAAATCAAGACAATAGAAGAAAAGATAAGGGGCCTACGGAGAAAAATATGAACGCTCTGAAAGAGGCCCTCTCTAAACTTCAGGTTGTTCCAAAAAATACAGCGATAAACACAGCAAATTTTGTTAAGCCGCTAGAACAGAAAAAAGAGATACCACTTCCTTCTCCACCAAAACCAAAAGTAAATGAAGTCCCAGAAGATGTTTTGAGGGGGGTGCTCAGGGGCTCATAATTTGTTAGGATGTTTCTTGTGCCAAACACTCGAAAAATACTCATATTTTCACTCGTCTATTATCCTCATTATGTAGGTGGGGCTGAGGCTGCCGTGAAAGAAATTGCTGACCGTATAAATCCTGAAGTTACCGAGTTCCATATGATTACTCTTTCTCGTTCATCTCTCGATAAAAAAGAGGAAAAATTTGGCAATGTCGTATTGCATAGGATCGGTTTTCCTATCTTTAAACAAGACGTGGTAAGTTACCATAGATTTGTTTTGTTTATAAATAAACTACTTTATCCTGTCTCGGCCTTCTTTAAGGCTAACTCCCTACATAAAAAATATTCTTTTCATGCTACTTGGTCTCTTATGGCCAATTATGCTGGCTACTCTGCTTATTTCTTTAAAATTTTTAATCCTAGAGTGTCCTTTATTCTTTCTTTGCAAGAAGGCGATTCAGAAGAGCATTTGAAATATAAATGGGCAGGGCTTATTGATTTATCATGGAGATTGACTCTAAAAAAAGCTGATTTTTTAGTAGCTATCAGTAATTACTTATTAGATAGAGCTAAGACTTTTGGCTTTAGAGGAGAAGCATATTTAATTCCAAATGGGGTAGATTTGGGAAAATTTGATATGGAAATATGGAAAGATGGAAAGATTAAAATAAGAAAAGATTGGGGATTCAAAGAAGATGATGTGGTTTTAATTACAAGCTCGAGGTTGAATGTGAAGAATGGAGTGGTGGATGTAATAAAAGCTTTGGCCAACCTTTCCGATAATATTAAGTTTATTATTTTTGGTATTGGAGAATTGGAGAATGAATTGAAAAAATTAGTGCAGAAATTAAATTTGGAATCCAGAGTTAAATTTATGGGTTTTGTCAGCCATGATGATTTGCCTGGGTATTTGAAAGCCTCCGATATTTTCATTCGTCCTTCTCTTTCAGAGGGTATGGGCAACTCATTTCTAGAGGCTATGGCGGCAAGGTTGCCAGTTATTGCTACGCCAGTAGGGGGGATCGTGGATTTTTTGAGAGATGGGGAGACTGGATACTTTTGTAAACCAGAAGATCCAGAGAGTATAGTTGTAGCAGTCAATCGCTGTGTTTCCGATCCGAATAAAAACCAAGTTATAGAGAATGCTTACAAAATGGTGGTAGAAAAATATGATTGGAATAATATCGCGGTAGATATGGGGCAGAAGATTTTTGCAAAGATATAATAAAATGATTATGAAAGAGGGCATATTTACTATCAGCATTGACTTTGAATTTGCTTGGGGCTATGTCGATAAGGATATTTCTGCAAGCCAAAAAGAAGATATTAAAAAAGAAGTAGAAATTACGAGGAAGTTAATTAATTTGTTTGAGAAGTATGATGTCCCGGTGACTTGGGCTATCGTGGGTAAACTTTTGGAACCTGGTGATGACTTATTGTGGCACGATACGGAAAATTTAATACCTCTTATTAAAAATTCCAAAGCAGGTCATGAAATAGGTAGCCACTCATATTCACACATAATTTATGGTGAAAATAGTGAGGAGGTTGTGAGGGAGGATATAACTAAAGCTCAAGAAATACATCAAAGAAATAACCTAACTTTCAAATCTTTTGTATTCCCGCGTAATTCGGAAGGGTATTACAGAGAGCTCCGGGAAGCAGGCATCACATCTTTTAGGCACAACGAGCACCCTTCTAGGCTTACACACTTCCTTTCTTACTTTTGGCTTGGGGCAGTTTCTGGGTTGCCGGAGGTACACTCATCTGGTTTAATGTCTATCCCTGGGGGCATGTTACTTATTGGGCGTAATGGCTTAAGGAAACTGATTCCTTCGAATTTTATTATCAAGAAAGCTAAGAACTCATTAAAATCAGCAGAAAAAAATAAAAAAATATTTCACCTCTGGTTCCATCCTTCCAATTTTGCCTATGATACTGATAACCAGTTTAGGATTTTAGAAGAAATACTAAAGACAGCCAAATCACTAAATATTAAAATTATGACGATGAATGAAATAGCTACTGAATTTAAAGAAAGCGAAAAGGGGGAAAATAAAGCGGTCTCCTCGCATCATGACAATGCCTCTGTTTTTGCTGATCGTTATAAGGTATATGAAAAGAATCCTTATGCTAGCGCTTTCACTTACGACAGGAAGAAGCTTTTTGAATTTCTTCTTTCTTTTATAGATAAGAATTTGAAGGTGGGGGATAAGGTGTTGGATGTCGGTTCGGGTACCGGTTATTTTTCTAATTTACTTGAGCAAAAAAGTTTTGCTGTTTCAGCTGTAGAGCCAGCAGAAGGTATGCGAGAGTATTCCCAAAATAATTATCCGGGTATTAATTTTCAAAATGCCAGTTTGAGTAGCTTGCCCTTTGCCGACAATTCTTTCGATACAGTTTTTGCTATCGAAGTTTTCAGATACCTGAATTTAGAGGAGCAAATACAAGGCTATCGGGAGTGTTTGCGAGTTTTGAAGCCGGGAGGGAAGTTGGTAGTCACTCTCGTCAATAAATATGCTCTCGATGGTTTTTATATTAAATACAAGTTTTTTGCTTTGCTAGAGAAACTTGGTATCAAAGAATTGCCCAACTATTGCGATTTCAGGACCCCTGATTCTATTAGGAAATTTTTCACATCAAAATTAAATATAAATAACAATAATATTCATACCGGAGGCGTCTTATTTGCTTCTACCAGACTAGCTTACAAAATCTCTCCCAAATTTGGCCAATGGTTCGCCCACAAAATCGAAAACCTGGACAATATTCTCTCCATCAAACCCTGGCACCAAAAATTCTCCGGCTATTTGGTTTTGGTGGTAAAAAAATGACGCGCTCTTACGAGCGCGTCTGGTAAAACGGGAGAGATCATCTTCTAACTAAAGCCGTAGGAAGCTTGATTAGTTCCCATAGAAAACTCTTGAAACTTCCTTTGGTTGCTAGGAATTGGATATGCCATTTATCTTTACGACGAGATAGAGGTATCATCTTTCTGACTTTTCTTGATAGATAGATGAGTCTCCATTTGTGGTACCAGCCAGATACCATGTCTATATGGTATTCGCTCCAACTTCCTAAACAAAAATCTTCTCCATCTCTCACTATACCTCGCCCATCTTTCCAAATGATAGCTGGATGGAAAATGTACATTTGTCGTCCCAGGATTATTCGCAGGGCTTCCTGGAGTTCTCCCCGGCTTCCCCACACGGGTTTACCGAGGATAACTTGTTCAGACGGAACGCCGATTGAGACAAGGTAGTCTCTCATCATGACTGACATAAGTTTTTCTTGTTGAGGGTACTTTCTTTTGTCACTCATGCCAGCACTGACGATTAAAAATCCCTTTTCCCTTCGATTTTTGTACTCTTGAACTCGTTGGGTCGCGACGTCGCAACGAGCTTTGGTTTCTGGACCTAACTCGCAACCCCCTTCAGTGAGGTCACATGCAAAAACGATGATTGGTCTGTCCAATTTGCACCTCCGTGATCAGATTATCATGTAATATATCCTTTGTCAAGTAAAAAATAAGAGGAAAGTGTGGCATTATGAGGAGGATGAAGATCATAGTCACAGGGGCGGCGGGGGCGATTGGGTCGCATTTATGCGAGAGGATTTTGGCTTTGGAGCATGAGGTGGTGGGGGTGGATGCATTAACCTCCTATTACGACCCCGCTATCAAAAGGATCAATGTGGCAGATGTGGAGCTTGCTGGAGGCAGGGTGCATTTCTTGGATCTAGCCGTGGATGATATAAGCCATCTACTCACAGGTACAGATTTTATTTTCCACTTGGCCGCCCAACCTGGTATTTCGGCTACCACTCCATTTGAAGATTATTTGAATAATAATATTATTGCTACTCACAAACTTCTTGAACACGCTAGAAACATTCCCACCCTGAAAGGTTTCATCTATGCTTCCACTTCTTCTGTTTATGGTAAGCATGCTCAAGGTGACGAGAAGTCAGAGCCTAAGCCAACTTCCCATTATGGAGTGACTAAACTCGCATCTGAACAAATAGTTTTAGCTCTTGCTAGAGAAAAAGGTTTTCCGGCAGTTTCTTTACGTTTTTTTTCTGTTTATGGAGAAAGAGAAAGACCGGAGAAATTATTCCACAAGCTCACGAAGGCAATGTGTGAGGATAAAGAATTCACTTTATATGAGGGAGCAAAAGACCATGTGAGGAGTTACACTTATGTTGGAGATATCGTGGACGGTTGTATTCTAGTTCTTCAAAATTTTGAAAAAGTTAAAGGTGAGATTATAAATCTTGGCAATGATACAACTAACACTACTGGAGAGGGGATTCTTATTATAGAAGAGATTTTTGGTAAAAAGGCTAAGTTTAATATGTTACCAAAAAGGCCTGGTGACCAACTTGAGACAGCAGCCAATATCACGAAGGCAAAGGATTTGCTTGGTTATAATCCGAAGATTTCTTTAGCAGAGGGGCTGAAGAAAGAAGTAGAATGGTATAAAGAGAAAATTCATGGCAAGCTCTAAAATTCTCATCGCTACAGGCATTTATCCACCGAAAGTCGGTGGTCCTGCCCAGTATGCCAAGAATTTGAAGGATTCTTTTGAGAAATTGGGGCATGAGGTTATCGTAAAAACTTATGGGGTAGAAGATTATTTACCGTCTGGGGTGAGACATTTATTTTTTTTATTTAAAATTATTCCAGCAGTCTTATCGTCTGATATGATTTTTGTACTAGACACTTTCAGTGTCGGATTACCTGCCGTTCTCGCCTGTAAAATTTTTGGTAAAAAATCAATGATAAGGACCGGTGGAGATTTCCTTTGGGAGGGTTATGTGGAAAGAACATCTAAAAAAGTATTGCTTAGAAAATTCTACGACACTGAAAAATCGTTTTTCTCTGCTAAAGAAAAAATAGTTTTTAGTTTGACTAGGTGGACACTGCAAAATGTCACTCATACTATATTTTCTACTGATTGGCAGAGAGATATTTTTGTAAAAGCTTACGGTATGGATAGGAGCAAAACTTCTATTGTGGAGAATTTTTATGGGCCCAAAGAAGGGGATTTGGAGCCAAGTTCGAGAGAGTTTGTCGCTTCAACTAGGAAGTTGATTTGGAAAAACTTAGATATATTGAAGAAAATATTTAATAAAATACCAGAGGCACAACTTTTTATGGATAGTTTGCCCTTCAAAGATTTAATGCAAAAAATGAAAAGTGCTTATGCCGTAATTCTAGTTTCTCTTGGTGATATCAGCCCCAATATGATTTTGGACAGCATAAGGCATAATAGGCCCTTCATTTGTACTAGGGAGGTTGGGATTTATGAGAGGATCAAAGAAGCAGGTGTTTTTATCGATCCGGACAATGAGGAGGAGATAGAGGGAGCTATCCGTGAAATGCTAACAGAAGAAGGATATAAGAGAGCCAAAGAAAAAGTCAGGAATTTTAATTTCGTACATACTTGGGATGAGATAGCAGTAGAGTTCTTGGCTACTTACCAAAAAATATGACAAAAAATATAAAAGTCATATCTATAGGTACGGATAGTAAAATATTTGAAGAAGGCTCAGCTGTTAGAAACAGGCAAGTTGAATACGGGCGTCTTTTTGATAAGTTAGATCTAGTAATTATAAATCGCAGAGAAAAATCTTTTGAGAGAAATATTTCGGAAAATGTTTATGCTTATTCAGCATCGTCTTTGTTTGATACATTCAGAATAATTCGAAAATTAATTACAAATTACAAATTACAAACTACAAATTGTGTACTCACTACCCAAGATCCATTTGAAATCGGTATCGTGGGTGTTTTGTTAAAATTCAAATACAAAATTCCACTTCAAGTTCAGCTACATACCGATTTTAATAATAAATATTTTCTACTTTCCTCGCCTTTGAATTTTATCAGATTTTTCTTGGCGCATATCGTGTTGCCTTATGCGGATAGTGTGCGGGTAGTTTCCGAGAGGGTGAGGGAGAGTGTGAAGGATTTTAATGAGAATGTAGAGGTGTTGCCGATCAGGATAGAAAGGAAAGAAGTAAATAAGGAAAGATGGAAAGATTTAGAAAAGACGGGGAGAAATATTTTGACTGTTTGTAGATTGGAGAAGGAGAAAGATTTGGAGACAGCTCTGAAAGCTTTTAAAATAGTTTCAGCAAAATATCCAGAAGCCGTTTTTACTATTGCTGGCGAAGGTAGTGAGCGCGAAAATTTGGAAAAAATATGTGTCGATTTGAATATAAAAGATAAAGTAAAATTTATTGGTTGGGTGAAAGATTTACCTAGTTTGTACGCTAGCGCTGATATTTATATTTCTACCTCGCTTTTTGAGGGTTACGGGATGTCTATTGTAGAAGCTGCTTCTACTGGCTTGGCTTTAGTCTTATCTGATGCGGGGGTAGCTAGAGAGATTGCAGGAGCTTTCGTTTGTAATCCTAAAAATGTGGAGTGTTTTGCTAAAAACTTAGAGAGATTAATTGGAGATGAACAATTAAGATCAGAAGTAGGGGGGGAGGCGAGGAATTGGTCCCTCGGCCATATTATATCCCAGGATCAGTACCTAGCTCGTTATAAAGAAGCGGTAATAAAAGCTCTTGAAGGAGACAAGAAAAATTTTATCAGAGCTATTTTTGAAGGTAATAAAATTCTGCGTTTTCTTGTTGGGGGGGGCACAGCAGCTTTTACTCAGATATTTTTTCTTTATATTTTTACCGATCTGTTAGGTATTTGGTATCTTCTTTCATCTATAGTTTCTTTCTGCATCGCTTTTGTTGTCAGTTTCCTTATGCAGAAACTTTGGGTATTTCAGAACACAGAGATTAAGGGTACTCATGTGCAGTTTATGAAGTATATTCTGGTTGGTCTCATCGGTATCGGGCTCAACACCCTCGTCATGTATATTTTTGTCAGCCTTTTGTTGCTTTGGTATATTTTGGCTCAAATAGTTTGTGGTGTGATCGTCGCTATTTTCAATTTCTTTGTCTATCGTAAATTTATTTTCCACAAAAAATGAAGCTACTTATAATTACTCAAAAAGTCGATAGGGACGATCCTGTGCTTGGTTTTTTTCATGGTTGGCTCGCCAAGTTCGCAGAGAAATTTGAATCTGTATCCGTAATCTGTTTACAGAAGGGTGTTTATGACTTACCTTCTAACGTCCAAGTTTACTCTCTTGGCAAAGAACATGGTGGAAACAAACTTAAATACATTTTTAAATTTTTCCATCTTTGCTTCTTTTCTTTAAATTATTCTTCTGTTTTCGTCCATATGAATCAGGAATATATTTTGCTTGGTGGATTGTTTTGGAAAATTTTGAGTAAAAAAATATATCTTTGGAGAAACCATAAAAAAGGTAATTTGCTCACTCGTATTGCAGTTTTACTTTCAGAAAAAGTATTCTGTACTTCTAGAGATTCTTATACTGCTAAATTTAAGAAGACTGTTCTGATGCCGGTGGGGATTGATACTGATTTATTTAAAGATGGAAAGATGGAAAGAAGAAAAAATTCGATCTTATCTCTCGGAAGGATTTCGCTGGTTAAAAATTTACATATAATTATTGCAGCTGCTAGGATTTTGAGAGAGAGGGGGGTAAATTTTGTCTTGGATATCGTGGGTGACCCAGCTAATCTGGGAGATGTGGATTATAAGAAAAAATTAGTAGAGGAGAACAAGGATTTAACAGGAGACGGACTGGTCAATTTTTATCCAAGTGTTCCAAATTATGAGACTCCCGAAATTTATTCTAAATATGAGATTTTCTTAAATCTTACCCCTTCTGGCTCGTTCGACAAAACCATTTTAGAAGCCGCAGCTTGTGGCTCATTACCCATTATTGTTAACACTTCTTTATCTGGCGCTGAGGCATTCAAAGATTTAATAATAGAGTTAGAACCAAATAAAATAGCAGAAAAAATAGAATTCTGGCTCAAAGCTGATGAAAATATGAAGAGAGAAGTTTCTCAAAAATTGAGAGATTATGTATTCCAAAATCACAGTTTAAATGCTTTAATAGGGAAACTAGAAACATGTATAAAGGCAAAAAAGTAAGTGTGGCTTTTGGTACTTATAATGAAGCGGAGAGTATTCGCGCCATTATTGATCAATATTTTGCTACTAGCATAGTGGATGAAGTTATTGCTGTGAATAACAATGCCCTTGGTAATACTGAGGAAGAAATTGCTAAAACCAAAGCCGTCCAAATACGTGAGTCTAAGCAGGGTTATGGCCATGCTTATATGCGAGCAATGCAAGAGGCAACAGGGGATCTTATCGTTTTGACTGAGGTTGATGGCACTTTCCAGCCGAAGGATATAGAAAAATTGCTAGCCTATAGCGATGAATTCGATGTTGTTTTCGGCACTCGTACTTCGCGCGCTGCCATTTGGTCGGGAGCCTTCATGCCTTTCCCGGTACGCTTCGCCAACTGGCTCTGGGCTAAATTTATTGAAGTTCTTTTCAATGGCCCAGTACTAACCGATGTTGGCTGTACTTATAAATTGCTAAATAGGGGAGCTTTGGAAAAAATAAAAGACCTGTTCCCTTTATCAAAAGGGGACGGCACTTTTTCTCCCGAGCTTATGATATGGATTTTGCGCCGCAACCTCAAAGTAATTGAAGTACCCATTATATATAAAGAAAGAATAGGCCGTTCTACTTATACTGGGAGTGTATGGAAAGCGGCTAAATTGGGAATAAAGATGATTCCTGTTATTATCAGATACTTCTTTAAAAAAATATAAACATGACAGATAAATATTATGAATCCAGGTACACTTTCGATGCCAGGCGTTCCATTGTTTGGAAGGAAATTACTAAGTTTGAATCAGAATACATTCCAGAAGAGGCGACGGTGGTTGATTTGGGCGCAGGTTATTGTGATTTTATAAATAATATAAAAGCCAGCAAAAAATACGCGATTGATACTTCGCCTGAGCTTTCAAATTACGCTGCCCCAGGTATTACCTTGATCAAGGCACCGGCTTGGGATCTAGCTTTGATTCCGGAGGCTTCGGTTGATGTAGTGCATGCCAGTAACTTATTTGAGCATTTTACAGATGAGGAGTTAGGGAAAGTGATGGGGGAAGTGAAGAGGGTTTTGAAAAATGGAGGCAAGTTAATTTTGATGCAACCAAATTACCGTTTGCAGCCCGCTAATTATTTTGACGATCCGACTCATAAAAAAGTTTTTAGTGATGCCGCTTTGGAAAGCTTCTTACTCTCTCATGATATGAAAATAATTCTTAAGATGCCGTGTTTTTTGCCTTTCTCTATGCGTTCCAATTCTTCCATCATTCCAAATTCCTTACTTAAATTTATTGTCCGATTCTATATAAATTCTCCTTGGAAACCTTTTGCAGGGCAGATGCTGTTTGTAAGTCAGAAATAAACCTCATCTAAAATACCAAAACAAATGGCCGTGCACCACGAAGTGTGCACGGCCGGGGAGGGAACTGCGAGGCTCTAGGAAGCCTTCAACACGCGGGCTACTTGTCCCGGATGGATGAAGTGGAGAAACAGTGTCAGCCCACTTCCCAGAAATTCCAGGCAAGGGGCTGACTCCTTAGGGTTGTCAGGTACCTGTCGGCTAGTGATACGCGCGATTCTTTCATCGATGACGCCGCCAGGCGATCTTGCCCCGCCGGCAGCACTGCCGCGCGAGCCGATCACTTCTACAGGACCAGCAAAGCTGATCACTGTTCCGATGCGAGGGTAGACTCGCCGCTCTTGGTTCTTGAGGAGCGTGATGATCCGTTCACCACTGAAACTACCTCCCCCCCTCGTCTGGACGATGAGCCTGTCCCCCCTCTTTACCTTTCGGGGTCCTATCAACTTTAGCCGGTTCATATACGGGTCTTTATTTTCCATGGATACTTCTCCT
Organism: Candidatus Paceibacterota bacterium; assembly: GCA_036517255.1. NCBI lineage: Bacteria > Bacillati > Minisyncoccota > Minisyncoccota bacterium. The sequence goes on along the minus strand of DATDXE010000015.1, from coordinate 30,742 downwards.
TGTGTATTGTCCCAGTATTGGGACGAATTTTTAAGAATCTAGTCATTATTATAGCATAATACAGCTTATTTTGCAAGGGAGAGGAGAGACTTCATTTGGAGGGCAGATTTGGTATTATGTGATTGTAAATGCAGGCTTTTGTTTCTAATAAAAAGGAATATCTGTTGTTCTTCGGTATCATTATTTTGTTTTTTGCTTTAAGGTTACCTGCTATCCACGCTCCATATCACCAAGATGAATACAAGTGGCCGATAATTGTAAATCCGGAACTGACTGAACCGGGGGTTATTCCACACCCTCCACTTAGTGAAGCCATCTATAGGGCTACTCGGAACTTTTTTGGAGATGAGAATTTTAGAGTTACGCCACTTATATTCTCTCTTATTAACCTGACTTTAATTTATATTATTGTGCGTCGTCGGTACGGGGTAGGGGCGGCTCTTTGGTCTTCTCTATTTTTTGCTCTTTCATTTTTCTCAGTTCTAGCTTCGCTTATGATAGATACTGATGGGGCAGTGCTACCTTTCTTCTTTCTTCTTTCTATTTTGTTTTATGATTATTTTAGTTCTTCTACTGGCAATAAAAAGTTTTTATTTGGTGGCTTGCTCGTGGCCGCTCTCATCTTAGGAATGTTGGTTAAGTTTAGTTTTGCTCTTGTTATTGGAGCCTTAATTCTCGATTTTGTTTGGAATCATAAAGAAAAACTTAATCGTAAAAACATTTTATATGCTTTAAGTGGGTTAATCTCTTTTGCTGTTTTAGTTGCCTTACTTATGTTTGTAGCCCAAAAACTTTTCCCAGGTTTCGATTTGCAAAAAATAATAGCTTACTCTGAAACTTTTATGAAAGGCTTCGGCAGCAGGAATTTCTTCCAAAGCGGTATCCAGTTTGTGAAAGCTCTATTTTATCTGTCTCCATTTTTAGTTTTATCTTTTCTTATTTCCTTGCTTGTCCCGCGAAGCTTTAGCGAAGTGGGATCGCCGTATAGTAAAGACTTAAAATTATTTCATCTCTTCTTAGCACTTGGATTAATTTTCTATCTCATTCTTTTCGATTTTTCAGCTGGAGCTCTGGATCGTTACTTCCAATTCATGATTGTGCCACTTTGTATTATTGCTGGAGTATTTTCTGCTGAAAATTTTCTCTCTTCGTCGCCGTCGCTCCTACGAAGGCACGCTAGCAAAATAATTTTTCTGCTTTGTGTTTTCTTCGTTTTCCTTACTCAATTTCTAGACCAATATGTCCCAGCATTGCACCCTAAGGCAGAGTGGATAGACAGGATACTTTCTTTCAACTGGAATTTCCTGTATCCATTTAGCGGTGGCTCTGGGCCTCTTACTTTCTATGTTTCTTTTATTTTTATTGCCCTATCTTGGATTTTGGGGGCAGTGTTCACGGGGTTGTATTTATGGAAGAAGAATTTGCAAAAAGAAATTTGGGTTGCCTTCTTGATTCTAGGGCTATTTTATAACGCTGTATTTATTGAAGAATATACATTCGGTAAAATAAACGGATATGCTCCAGCTCTTGTGCGTGATGCAGCGGAATTTATTAAAAATAATTCTGATATAAAAAAAGTGGTCGTTTACAATGACAATGGTGGCAGGGAAATAATGCAAACTGGTAAATATCAAAAACGCCTTTATACTTCGCCAATTTTTGATCAGAATCAAAAAATAGAAACTATCAATAATTTCTCCGGCCACTACCTCGAAATCGATGCTCCTCCTGTCGATCCGAATAGTATTTATCGAAAGTATTTTGATTCGTGTAAAAAAATATATGAAGCTCGCGATCGTTATATGAATGCTTTTATTTATGATTGCCAAAATGCACCAGATATTAAATTATAAAAATATGTTCCTCGGTAGCTTACTCGTTCTTTTTGGTTGGTTCGGGAATATTTATTTAGAGCAGAGGGGGGTTATCGGAGAAGCATCGTCTATACCGGTAAGAGAGGATTCAACAGAATATAAATATATAAATCCTTTTCTATTTCTAGACAATGCTGAAGAAGATTTTCCAGAACTTGATCCTCTGAAAAACCAAGTCTCTAAATACATAGATGAGGCTATGGAGAAGGGAGAGGCAGAGAAAACATCTTTTTATTTTAGAGACATGAATACTAGTAAGTGGACCGGTGTGAACGAAGATGAACTATATGCTCCCGCCAGTATGTTGAAAGTGGCCATAATGGTGGTGTATCTCAAACTAGCCAAAGACGATCCAAGTATCTTAAATCAGAAATTCTATTATAAACAGGAAGATTATCCTGGGCAGTTTTATAAATCCAAAACTTTTCCTGATGGTCTTTACAGTGCTTCTGATCTTATCAAGCAAATGATAGTAAATTCCGATAATGTCATAGCTCCACTTTTAGTTAAAGGACATTCGAATGAAATATTAGATTTCTATAAACATTTGCGTTTGCCTGAAACGGCTAAACTGGGTGAAGATTTTTTGTCTGCCAAACTCTATTCCCGTATATTTAGAGTCTTATACAATGGCACCTATTTGCCTAGATCGATTTCGGAGCAAGCTCTTCAATTACTCACTTACACCAATTTCGATAAAGGTTTAAGGCAGGGGGTGCCGGAAGATGTAGTGATAGCTCACAAATTTGGTGAGAGTGGTCTTTATAAAGATGGCGCATGGAATTACCATGAATTGCACGATTGCGGCATAGTTTATTTACCCAAAAAACCTTATTTTATTTGTATCATGACCAAAGGTTCCGATTTTAAAAATCTGGAGAAAATTATTGGTGATATTTCCAAAATTACTTTTGAATATCAAAAAGAATAGAATTTTTAGATACCTTTGTCGCTACTAAGGCGAAAGAGTTCGGCAAGGCAGCCGAGGGCGAGGATGATGGGCACGCCGCCGATGAGGACAGAGCCGATCACTGAAAACAAATAAAATGTGGTTGTGGTGCCAATGGCAAAACATACCAAGGAAAATAGAGTGCTCATCATGGAGAGAAGCAAAAAAAGTTTCAGGGGATTGTGGTGTGCAATGACAGAGATCATGATTTGAGCAGTGCGTAATGTGTCCCTGAAGTGACGGATTTTCGAGTTACCTACTCTTTTAGCATATGGAATCGGAGTATAGCCCACGAAATATCCCTTGAGCATAAAAATGAGGGTGATAGAGGTAGTGAAGGAAAAACCAAGACAAGTTCTTTCGTAATGCATCAAAAGTTTATCCTTCTTCATCACTCGAAGCCCGGAATTTATATCTGGAATTCGTCGACCGGAAACATATTCGGCAAGGAGGCGAAACATTATCCTGGCCGGATATTTAAATAACCCTTTTTTGTGTTCACTCCCTGTCCTTGCTCCTACTGCCATATCGAAGCCTTGCACCTCGACCATTTGAATTAACTTGGGGAATTCTTCTATTGGGTAGGTGCCATCTGCATCGGTAATGCCTATGAGGGAGTGAGAAGCAACTTCTATGCCATGTTGAATTGAGAGGCCATAGCCCCCATTTTCTGGGTGATCTATCACTTTAGCCCCAGAGCTTCTAGCGATTTCCGCTGTTGTGTCGCTACTACCATCGTTAACCACTATGATTTCTATTTCTCTATTTTCTTTCCTTCCTAGATTTTGGATACGCTTAATAGTATCGGCGATAGCGTTCTCTTCATTGAAGGCTGGTATTATGACGCTTAAAGACATGTGTTTTTAGTGGGTATAAAAGCGTCATAAAAATACCAGAAAGGAGCCATGGTTGCAATGGAGCTCCGTACCTAGCGATATTGTCGGCGATACTGTGAGGTAGGAGTACACAAATCAGGAAAATTCCTGGTAGGAATTTCAGTCCGTATTTTTTAAATCCAATCCATGTACTAAATATAACGACTATAAACCAAATTAATTGGATTAGATGAGTGATACCGAGAGCTCCCAATTTTAAACCAGAGAGGTTGGTATTTTGAGCCTCGACCCCATAAGTACCTTCGATAGGTGAACCTCCTGCTTGAAAGATGGGGTTTGGTAATTGGAGCAAGCGTAATTCGTCGACTCCAGTCCAAGCTACAAACTTTGCAAAAGTATTAAAATCTTTAAAAATAATATCGAAAGCGGCCTCTTTTCTATTCCTATCTATTTCAATACGGCCTTCACCCCACATTTCTCTTATGGTTTCTTTGTCTCTCCACCAATCTCCCCACTGTTCAAGCCAGATGGATTGATTATTCGGATAGATTGTAAATAATATACCCCGACCTACTAAAGCAGAGAGGTAACTATCGCCTAAGCTTCGCCAGGAAGCGTCAGCTCTCAAAGCTCTTGCATAAAGTATGCCGCCAGAGCGACCGGCCATATTAAATTCACCAAACTGTTTATAATTTCTCACCACCCAAGGAGTAACAAGGCATAAAATTATCAGAAAACCCATATAAACTTTTAGTTTCTCTTTGGTGTATTTCAATAAAATAAAAAATGCTGCGATAGGCACTAGGATATATGTGTAACGAGTGAGGAGTAAGAAAGAAGAAAATATAGCTATATTTACGAAATAGACCCAAGAATGTTTTTCTATCCCCTCCATAAGGTTATAACCTATGAGCGCGAGGAGGAAAGCGACTAATGTTTCAGAAATGTGAACCGAAGGGTAGAAGGCTAGTCCGTAAGCGAGAGCTGCTCCCCAGGCAGCGAAGTGTCCCTTTTCAGGATCAATTTTGCTCATAGTCAGGCCGATTAAAAAGATGCTGAAGAAATATATGATAGCTTGGACCCAGAGTATAAAACCTGGACTATCTTTTATAATTTTTAGGATAGCGCGGAAAAGGGGGTAGGCCGGTTCTCTTTCCATACTGACCTCGCCAGCTAGTTCAAATTTGCCATCTAAAATGGAAATGGCCAAATCATCGTACTCTTTGGCGTCACTTTCTATTACTCCAGGACTTTTTACTATATAAAAGCTGGCGAGGAGGAAGGCAATGAAAGCTGGTATTAGGAATGTTTTGTACCTCATTTTTTATCTTTTTATTTTATGTGCCATCTAATGTACCACATTTGGAAACATAAAAAGGCCCAAAGTTCTTTGCGGCGATCTTTACCACCTGCGGCATGCTCTTTTATTAATTTTGCTATTGCTGAAGAATCAAATAAATTTTGTTTTTTTAGAAATTCTGGGTCAGAAACTTCTAGCAATTTATTTTTTAGAACCCCATTTAGCCATTTAGAAATAGGGACACCGAAGCCATGTTTGGAGGCGTTCAAAATAGATTCAGGCAATCTTTTCTTTAGTATTTCTTTAAATAATCTTTTGTCTCTGTATTTTCCTAATTTGTATTCATCGGGTAAACTCAAAAGAAAAGATACAACATTCGTATCCAAGAGTGGGGCGCGGGCTTCGAGAGAGTGCCACATGGTTGCTCTATCTACTTTCACCAATACGTCGTCCATGAGGAATGTTCTTAAATATGCCCAGCTCCATGCTGACCAACTCTCAGGATTTGAAGTTTCAGATGCGTAAGCTTTTAAAATATTTTCAGCTTCGTTAGTTACTAAAGATGACCCTTGGTGCGGTAGCCCAAAGGTCATCTTTAGTAACTTTTGTAAAGTTTCTTGATCAAATGCGCCTCGCCATGTCGCATCTCTTTCAAGACGGTTTTCCAAATCAAGCCCGCGAGCAAGTCTTTGAGTTTTGAACCCCAAACTAAAATAGCCACTTCCCGATGGCACTGTGTTTAAAATTTTCTTACTCATATTCCAAAAAGCTCCTGGCAGAAAATCCAATCTCTCTCTCCATATATGAGCGGGGATGTGTTGGTAACCGAGGAGTAGTTCGTCGCCTCCATCTCCAGAGAGAGCGACAGTCACATTTTCTCTAGTAAATTTTGAAAGTAGAAGTTGGGGTAAAATAGATGGGTCAGCGAGTGGCTCATCAAGTAAATTTATTGCGTCTTCTAAAACGGCCAGAGCTTTTTCTTCTGAAAGAATCTCAATATGATGTTTGAGACCCAAAGTTTTTGCTATTATTTTGGCATTCTCTGTTTCGTCATAAGTTTTGTCTTCAAATCCTAGGGTGAAAGCTTCTAGCCCTGGGTGTTGTCTACTTGCGCTTTCTGCCACTATCGCTGAATCAAGCCCTCCTGAAAGGAAAAGCCCTAGAGGTACGTCAGAAACCAATCTTTTTCTTACACTTTCATCTATCCTTTTTCCTAATTCTTCTACTACATTTTCTGCGCCTAAGTTTTCTATGGTTTCTGTCGGGTAGTTCCAGAATTTATTTTTCGTTATTTTCCCATCAACAAAAGAAAGAGAGGTGGCTGGCTCTAATTTATAAACTTCTTTAAAGATGGTTTTAGGGGTCGGCACGGCTTCAGTCCTGAAATATAAATTCAAAGACTCAGGATCAATTTCTTTTTTGAAAGCACCCACCGCAATCAGGGCTTTTAGTTCAGAAGCAAACCACATTGTACTTTCCCCGGTATTTTTTTGAATAGTGTAATAAAGAGGTTTTTTACCAAGCCTATCGCGAGCTAGAGTCAACTTTTGCTTTTTCGAGTCCCAAATAGCGATGGCGAACATCCCGTCCAATTTTTTAAAACATTCTTCACTCCACTCTTCGTAAGCGTGAACGATAACTTCTGTGTCTGATTGAGTTTTAAATTGGTGCCCCAAATTTAATAGTTTTTCTCGCAGAGGCTTGAAGTCATAAATTTCACCATTTAACATCACCCACACATCACCATTTTCGTTTGAAATAGGCTGGTGACCTCCTGCTACATCTATTATAGAAAGTCGTCTGAAAGCGAAGCCTACCTTTTTTCCTTCACTACTTGTCTCATAAAACCCCTCATCATCTGGCCCACGCCTCTCTAACGCTTTGGCCATTGCCTTTAGTTTGTCTTTATTGCCTCCATTTCCAATATATCCAGCAATGCCACACATAATTTTTTATTATCATAACATATGTATAAAAGAATAGACCGGTCCCGAAGGACCGGCCCGTGTTGAGTGTTATTCAGGAAGGGAGATGATCGTGGCTAGTCCGCCGGCGATTTTCAGAACCGGAAAGAATGTCCCCGGTTCCTCGATCGGTATGAAGCCGACTTGGTCATCTTTTTTCGTATAGGTCACCTTCCTCAGGTTTTCGGGGATTGGCACCCACATCTTACTGCTACCTACCCCAGGCTGTCTCACATCCAAACCATTGTGAAAATGAAGCTGGGTGCCGTATGACAGCTCCACATTTTCCCCGTCCAAGTGGACGTCGGTGATCCGCTCGCCGTTCCTTGGATTGTAGACGAACTTCACTACACTTCCAACACGCAATATCATTGGGCTACCTCCTTGGTTATTATAGCATACTTTATGTATAAAAGTCAAGCCCAGGCATTTACTTAATGAAATATGGCTCTACTACCCAAACAAATCAGAGTGACTGCCTAAGTTCAACAAAATTAATATTAGATTTTCTTTCTCAATTTTATAAAGAAGTAATAGATCTGGTTTGATATGACATTCCATTATTCCTCTGTACTTTCCTGTTAAATCATGGTTCCTGTATTTTTTGTCTAATTTTTCTCCTTTTTGAATAGTTTTAATTACAGATTCGACTTTTTCAATATTAAAATTCCCAGATCCAGAATATTTTTTGATAGCTTTTCTATATGCTTTTGTTCTAAATACACTAAGCATTTATTCACCCAAAATATCTCTATGTAACTCTTCTATACTTGTGTATCTTTTACTATTCTTCTTTGCTTCTTTCACTTGTCTGATCACCCATCTTTCTTGTTTTGGAGTCATCGTATAATGCATTTTGGGTTCGAAGGGGATAGAACGAGTGTTAATTACCTGATTAAGAAATATTTTTACTCCAGAAGAAATATCAAGGCCAAGTTTACTGAAAACATTCATAGCCTCTTTTTTTATTTTTTTATTAATCCTAATGCTTAAAGTGGAGTTCATTTGTTTTGTGTAAAATGCTAATGAACTCAAGTATATATGATGTAATTACATTGTCAATACAACAAACACCAGCGTATTTTATAGTTTTAATGGTATATTTATGTTACTATTATCTTGTATGAATATATTAGTAACTGGTGGGGCGGGGTATGTAGGATATAGCGCGGTCAAGATGCTCGCTAGGAAATATCCCCAATCGAAAATAATAATACACGACAACCTCTCCAAAAGTAAATTGGAGAATGTCACTCCTCTCCTAAATTTATTCCCCAATGTGGAGATGACTGCCTGGGAGAGTGCTGATATAAGGGATTATGAAAAATTTGAAAAAGTACTCGTTGAATATAAACCTGATGTGGTAATTCACTTAGCCGCGATAGTAGATGCCTTTTCCACTAACAGAGAAGGGAAAGATATAGAGTGTACTATAGTAAATCAAACTGCAGCAATTAAGATTGCGGAAGTTTGTAAAAAGCATGGGGTCAAAACTTTTATTTATCAATCAACAGTCAGTATGTATAGCAGAGGAGAAGATTTAAAAGAAGATGCTCCAAAAGAACCTCTCTCGACTTACGGCATATCGAAATACGAAGCGGAGAAGGCTATCCTCCAGCTTGATGACGAGAATTTTAATACTTGCGCTTTGCGCTCTGCGACTCTCGTAGGATATAACCCTGCCTTTCGCTACGAAACAATCATTAATATGCTCTGCATCCGATCTATTTATGGCATTACCACTACTCTTTTTGAAAGTGCTTTAAAAAATCCAAAAACATATTTAGCTCTCAATGATGAAGCGGCCGCGATTATTTTTGCCATGGAAAATATTAGTAAAATGAAAGGACAGGCTTACAACTTAACTTCTTTTAATACCAATCTTGAAGATGTAGTTGAAGAGATTGAAAAGAATGGGCTGAAAGCTCGGGTTAAAATAAATAAAGAAAACACAATTAATCAACAAGTCTATACTATCAATAGTGATAAAATCAAATCTATAGGCTTTTCCCCCAAAGTAAGTTTGGAAGAGGTAATCAAGGGCACTCTCACTGGCCTCCAAGAAAGAAAGAAAGAAAATGATGCTCACTTCTACCCCGAAGGCAGAGTATTAAATCGCCTGTTTCGACTGGTGTTGACTCCATTAAAATCCTTGATGAAATAGAATACTGAAAAAATTCTCTTTTCTTTTATATCTTGCCCTAAGCCTAAATTCCTGCTATAAATATTGGGCATGAAAAAGCCAAATCACGATGTTATCGTGGGTAAACTGGACCGTTGTCAGATCAGCGGGTCAAAAAATCTTTTTGAGGCAATCGATCTTGGTTTTCAGCCTAGTGCCGGAGCTTTGTTAACTGACGAAGGTCTTAATCAACCGGAAACTATGTATTCTCTGCGTCTCATGATATGTCCAGAATCAGGCCTGGGACAGCTCGACCATGTTGTTCATCCTAAACTTCTTTTCTCTACTACTAACTATGTATATCGAACTGGCATATCTAAGCCGCTCTGTGAGCATTTAAAGCTTCTCACTGAAGACATTACAAAAGACCTTAAATTAAAGAAAGGCTCTTTCTGTGTCGATGTAGGGTCGAACGATGGGACACTCCTTACTAATTTTCGCGAGCAAGGGATGAAAACATTAGGAATTGAGCCTACTAATATGGCGAAGACAGCTCGAAAGGAAAATAAAATTAATACAATTCAAGCTTTTTTTAATGAAGCAGTTGCTAAAGATGTGGTGAAAAAATATGGGCGAGCGGAAATTATTACATTTACCAATGTCTTTGCTCATGTTGCGAGCCTAGGTGGAGTAATGCGGGGACTGAAAGCTCTTCTTCATAAGGATGGCGCGGTCGTTACTGAGAGCCAGTATCTTCTCGATGTGTTTGAGGGTAATCAATTTGATCAGATATATCATGAACATGTTCGCATTTATAGCCTTAAATCTTTAGTAAAGCTCTTCCCATATTATGGAATGGAAGTTTTCGATGCTAGGAGAGTGAAGACTCGCGAAGGCAGCATCAAGGTTTATGCTGGATTTAAAGGCAAACACAAAATTAGCCCGAATGTGAAAAAACTACTTCAAGCTGAAGAAAAAGCAGGGTTATTTAACCCGAAAGCTTGGGCAAAATTTAGAGAAAAAGTAAATAAAAGCAAACATCAGTTTCTTGAACTGGCTATCAAGTCCAAAAAAGAAGGTAAGAAAATTGTGGCCGACTCCTGCCCGACGAGAGGGGTGGTAGTTGTAAATTATTTTGGTCTTGATAAAACGCTTTTGCCTTACATCGCTCAATTACCAGGAACTGAAAAAGTGGGGAAATACATGCCTGGGACGCATAATCCAATTGTGAGCAATGAAATCTTACTCAAAGAGCAGCCCGATTATGTGCTTATCCTCGCTTGGCATTTCGCGGACTATATTATAAAGAATTGGAAGGCAAAGGGTCTGAAATCAAAGTTCATAGTGCCTCTCCCAGAATTCAAAATTATTAAGTAGATGAGAAAAATAGGTCTGTTTAAATCATATATCTCACTCCGTTCCATTTGGAATGTTTGTATTTTACTCTTCAAATCTAATCATGGAGCATATATCGGTGAGGGGCCACAAGTGAAAGCTTTTGAAAAAGAGTTTGGAGAAAAGTTTGCAGATCAATTAAATTGTGAAAATATTGTTGCTCTCAATTCTGGCACTTCAGCTTTAGAGCTCGCTTACGAGCTTGCGGATATAGGAGAGGGGGATGAAGTCGTTACTCCAGTCATGACAGCTGTTGCTACCAATTTACCTCTCCTCCATCGTAAGGCGAAAATTGTTTTTGCTGATGTTGGAGATGATTTGAATATGAGTGTTGATGATGTCAGGAGTAAAATAACTTCTAAAACCAAAGCCATAGTTTTCGTACATTTTGGTGGTAACAATAGGGGACTCAAAGAACTAGTAGAACTTGCCAAAGAGAAGAATTTAATTTTAATAGAAGATGCGGCGCAGGCTGTAGGTTCCGATTTTTGGGGTAAGGCCGATTTTACCTGTGTTTCTTTGCAAGCTATAAAAACACTTACTTCAGGCGACGGAGGTTTTTTAGTTTGTAAGGATAAAAATTTGTGTGATAAAGCCAAGCGATTACGTTGGTTTGGTTATAATAGAGAGCTGAAACAAAAAATTGGCGATACTGATATTGTAGAAGCTGGTTATAAATACCATATGAGTGATATAACGGCCTCCATAGGTAGAGGTAATTTACAATCAATAGATAGAATAATTCATCATCGCAAAAAACTTGTAGAAGAGTATAGAAAAAATGGCATCCAGGCTCACATTTGGCTTGCCACAGTGTATTCAAAGAAAAGAGATGAGCTTATAAAGTTTCTAAAAGAAAATGGTGTAAGCTCTGGTACGCATCATTATAGGAATGATAAATATACTGTCTTTGGAGGCAAAGCTGATTTACCTAATATGGATAGGCTTGAGAATGAGTATCTTTTTCTACCGTTACATCATGGTGTGACAGTGGAAGATGTGAGAAAGATTTGTGGATTTGTAAGTTCTATGTTTTAATAAAATCAAATGCAATACAAAAATCCAGTTGACGTAAAATCCTCGTACAGAGAAAACGATATTGGGCACACTTTTTATGATTTGGTTTTGAAATACAAACCCAAAAAAATCGTCGAGTTCGGTGTCCTTTATGGTTATTCTTCTATAGCCATGGCCATGGCACTCGACGAGATCGGTGAAGGACATATTTATGCTAACGATCTTTTTGAAGATTACCCCTACAATCACTCGACGATCCCTGAAACACAAGCAAATATAGATCGCTACGGTCTTTCAAGTTATATTACTTTATCAAAAAAGGATTTTAAGGAGTGGTTGAAACAGCCGGAAGATTTTGACCTTCTTCATGTGGATGTATCAAACCATGGCGACACTATAGAAAGTTTGTACGAGGCAGTGAAAGATCGTGTTGATCTTGGCGCGATTGTCCTTTTTGAAGGAGGGGCGGGAGGAGAACGGAATGAAATCCCATGGATGGTAAAATATGGTTTTCCGAAAATAACTGATACAAAAGTGCCCTACGAAGTAATAGATGAAAAGTTCCCCTCATTGTCAATGATTAAAAAAGTATGAAAAGATTAGCGGTAGTTGCTAGTGGTTGGCATTTTCCTGTAACATTTTATGAACAAATAGCAGAGCAGAAAATTCCTGAAGGTTGGGAGGTAGATCTCTTTGTCATTTCTCACAGAGACCCCTCTTATTCAGAGAAAGAAAAAATAGAACTCCTCAAAAATTTAGGATTTAGTCGGCGAGAATTGTATGACCGCCTGATGTATCGAAAGGTCGCTACTGTGCCTGAAATCGAGGCTTTGGGTTGGAAATATGAACTTCATCCGAATACGATAGGTGATTTAGGGTGTTCAAATCAATGGCTTGAAAAGTATGATTATAAAAAATACGATAAATTTCTCTTTACTCACGACGACAATTTTATTTTGACAAATGAGGTATATATGGATATTTTGCCACAAAATGATTGGTTAATTATTACAAATACGACTGGCAATGCTCAAAGGCGACTCCGACAATGGCTTCATTTACCTAAAAAACTCTCACTGCGTGGGTCATTCGAATTTTATACTCGAGAAATGCTAGATTATATGGGTGGAAAATTTGATTTGTCTGAAACTAAAATGACGAGAGTGGGAGAGACTAGTAGTTTTGATTCTTTAGCAGACTTAAGTGAATGGAATTCTGTTATTTTTCCTTTACAGCGTCTTATTGATGAAAAAGGGCTCCAGCCAAGAATCAAAGGAATGTCTCCATATTATCGTATGAGTAAGTACTGCTTGGAAGGAGAGCGCGGATATATCCACAAAACAGAAAAATCAAATACCAAAGAAGAAGAGAAAGGTCTAGATGTGATCGAGGAGTATTATAAAAATGTAAATGCTAAAAATAAAATACATAACTAATGTAAGGATTCCTTCTCCCAGAGCTCAAGCTTATGCCATCATGAAAATGTGCGAGGAGTTCGGGCGAGCGAGCGCGGATGTGGAACTTATCATTCCAGAGCGAAAACATAGTGAGATAAGAGAAGACCCTTTCAAGTATTATAAAATAGAGGAAAAATTTAGGATAAATAGAGTAAAAAGCATTGATCTTTTAGGTCCGTTCTTTGTTTTTGGCAAGTTATTTTACTGGGTAGATATAATTTCTTTCTTATGTTCTCTTTTTTTTCGCAAAATCGTTGTCGAGGGATATATAGTATATACACGTGATTTTTTGATTCCCACTATTTTTTCTAGGAAAAATTTTGTTTGTTTGGAGTTACACGAAATACCCACTTCCAAATTCTTATTCAAATTTCTCATCAAAAAACCAAAGCTCTTTTTCGTATTAAACCAAAATATAAAAAATATTCTTATTGGTTTCGGGGTCCCGACAGAGAAAATTCATATTGCTCCAAGTGGGGTCGATCTGAATGAATTTAAAATTGCTTTAACTCAAGAGGAAGCGAGGACCAAACTCGGTTTACAACTAGACAAGAAGACCATTGTTTATACCGGGCACTTATATAAGTGGAAGGGAGTTGGCACTTTAGCAGAGGCGGCTAAAAAATTACCAGAATACACTTTTGTTTTTGTCGGTGGAGTTTCTCCACAGATTGACGAATTCAAAAAAAATTTTGGTAGTTATTCCAATATAGTGATTCACCCTTTCCAAGAAAGGAATATGATGCCTCTGTACAATGCAGCCGCTGATGTAGTAGTAATACCAAATTCTCAATATTCAAACATTTCTTCTTCTTACACTTCTCCGCTCAAATTGTTTGAATACATGGCAAGTAAGAAGCCGATTATTGTTTCTGACTTACCATCGATGCGAGAAGTGTTGAATGAAAAAAATTGTTTTTTTGCGGAAGCTGACAATCCAGAGTCTTTTGCTGAAGTTATAAAAAAAGTAATAGAGAATTCGGAATTAAGCGTAAAAGCGGTTGAAAAAGCTTTTCAAGACGTCCAAAAATACTCTTGGACTAAAAGAGCTCAGAATATTTTGCAAGAGATATCTAATATATCCCAGTCTACAAGACATGATATACTAGCCGAATGACCAAGTGGGACCTCTTTTTTAAAGAAAAAATCACCAAAATTTTTACCGAAAAAAAGACTATTCTTGATATTGGAGGTGGTTTGCGGATTGATCTAAAAAGGAACAATCGGTTTGATCCGGATAGAGCGTGGATCATTCCTTACTTAAAAAATGTCGATTATAAAATAATGGATTATGTCGCCAAATATAATCCTGATATTGTCGGCGATATTCATAAAATGCCTTTTGCTGATGTTTCCTTTGACGCTATTATTTGTGCCGCAGTGCTTGAGCACGTGGAAAATCCGATACAAGCTGCTATTGAAATAAAAAGAGTTTTGAAGCCTGGCGGCTATGCCTTCGTCTACGTGCCTTTTCTTTACTACTATCATATTGAAGAGGGTAACTACGGTGATTATTGGCGATTTACCAAAGATGCCATTAGGTTCATGTTTAAAGGTTTTCAAACAATAGAAATCGAGCCTCTTCGGGGGGCAGTGGAAACGTGGATCAAATTGTCGCCACTCTGTAAATATGATATTTTTCTGAAGTTGGCACGCTTGGTCGATAAGCTAACAGGTAAGTCCAAGAGTAATCAGGTCAGCGGTTACAATATTTTTTTGATCAAATAACTTTAAATTATGGAAAGCGACTCAATCAAAGCAATGTTCGATACAGTTAAAGGCTCGATAACTTTTGGTAATATTTTAAATCAGCATAATTTAAGGCAAAAGCAGGTTTTAGATATAGGTTGCGGTTTCGGGCAGTATCTGCGACATTTTGGCCCGGGTAGTATGGGTGTCACTTCTACTTCTGAGGAAGTTTCTTTTGGCTCTAGGAATCAGCTTAATATAATAAAAGGTAACGCTGAAGAAATAGTTAAACTAAATATAGAAACTAAATTTGATGTCGTTTGGGCCAATAATTTGTTTGAACATCTACTTTCGCCCCATGCTTTTTTAGTTAAATTAAAAACTCTGTCGAGCTCAAACACTAGTCTAATACTTGGAGTGCCGGTGATCCCGATGTTTTATTTTCTTACCCATCTTAAATTTTGGAGGGGAATGCTTGCTTCCAACCACATAAATTTTTTTAATTACCACAGTTTGAAATTAACTATCGAAAGAGCTGGCTGGAAGGTAAAATTTGCTCGGCCTTACATCTTCAAATCTCCTTTGCTAGATAGAATCATTGCTAGGCTTGCGCCGCATCTTTATTTTGTTTGCGAAAATAATGCTGAATACAAATATCCGGAGAAAAAGGTCAAAGAATGGGAAGGGGAAGCTTATTACAAGGATCTTTTGAAAATAAATAACAGTTAGCACACTCTTTTGAATTATATGGAACAAGCTTCTAAAAAAAATGAAAAGCTAAAGTCAGTATCATTTTTTTGTCCAGCTTATCATGATGAACTTAATCTACCAGAATTGATTCCACAAGTTTTTAAT
The DNA here is from genome assembly GCA_036517255.1 of Candidatus Paceibacterota bacterium. NCBI lineage: Bacteria > Bacillati > Minisyncoccota > Minisyncoccota bacterium. The sequence continues at coordinate 15,284 of DATDXE010000015.1, read as the reverse complement.
TTTTTAGAAAAAAATACGGAAAAATTTGAGATTGTGATAATAGAAGATTGTAGTCCAGACAGTACGGGACAAGTCGCAGACGACTTGGCGACAAAATTTCCTCATATCAGAGTTGTTCATCACAATAAAAATCAAGGAATCACAGCTACCATGAAAGAAGGATTTAATACTGCAAGATATGAATATGTTATGTATACAGATGGTGATAATCAATATAATATTTGGGATTTTGAGCCTTATTTAAATTTACTCAAGACAAACGATGTTATAGCCGGATACGCTATTAAAAAAGCAGTATCAAAGTTTCGTGTATTTCAATCTAATCTTCATAACTTTTTAATAAACATTTTATTTTTTGTTAATTTTAAAGACATTAATTGCTCCATGAAAATTTTTAAAAAAAGTGTTTTAGATTCGATAGATATATGCAGTAGTTCTAAAGGAGGTTTTATAGATGCTGAGCTAATTCTAAAAGCCAAAAAATTGGGGTATAAAATTGCACAGTTTCCGGTGGTCCATTATGAGAGGAGAAGCGGGATTGCAGGTGGTACAAAACCAAAAGTAGTTCTGAACACTATAAAGGACATGATAATGTTGAGGTTAAATTTACTCTAGCATTTTGTTTTTATGTCAATTTTAAATTGGGCAAAAGGGGTAATAAAAAATCATTGGTTTGTCATCATACCTGCCCTGATTGTGGGGCTTTTGATAGTTCTTCCAAGTGTAGTTTCTATAATGAGATTGGGGGATGATTTCAGTGGTATCTACCCTATGTTTAGTGGTGATGAATCATTTTATCTTGGTATTACAAAAGAAGTTTACGAAGGGAATGGGAGTTCCGGTAATGCTTTTATCAAAGAACATAAAGGCGATCTCCCCATACAGTCTCTACTTTTCGAGAATTTACCTGCCTGGGAAGCCAAGATACTAGGTCTCTCCGTTCCCGCAGCGGCTGTTCTGAACGATTTCCTGCTGCCATTTTTTGGCGTCATTATGCTTTATGCTCTCTTTTTCTCTCTCACAAAAAATAAAATCCTTTCCAATTCTTCTTCTTTTCTTTTTTACTTTATTTTTCTCTCTTCTTTCAACCGACCGATCAACCCGCAATTTAGTTTTGTATTTTTTGCTCTGGCAGTTTTCCTGGTTTGGAAGATAATTTCCCAGAGACATGAATTGAAAGTGTTAGTTTGGTTGAATCTTTTACTGGGCTTAGTATTTAGTCTCCTCGTTTACACCTATCCATTTTATTGGACGACCATCCTCGTTTTATATTTAGTAAGTTTGTTCATGATGGCTTTGAAAGAGAAGGAATGGGTCTATTGGATTAAAAACTGTGGAATTTTTGCTCTAATTTCAGTTATCTCACTGTTTCCTTACCTATTAAATATCTTAAAAGTAGCTAATAACCCCCATTTTAATGCTGCAACTTTGCGCACAGGCTTAGTACTCACGCATTACCCAGGAACTTTTTTAAATGTGACTCTTATTTTATTTACCCTTTTCATCTTATTTATTTTCCGCTCGGATATTAAGGAAAAAAGAGAACTTCTTTTTTGTTATGCATTAATTTCTACTGGAGTAATTACAAATTGGCAGAATGTTATAACTGGTAGGGTGTTACAATTTTCCTCCCATTATTACCCCATAATCATTTTTCTCACATTTTTAATTTTGGCTATAATTTTGAAATATAATTATAAAAAACTAGCAGCTTCCTTACTAATTTCAGCTTTCCTCTTGGCTATCATATACAAACAGAGAGACGATTTTCTTCTCGCTTTCAGACATATCATAAATCCCGTTGACATTGCCAAAGAGCAAAAGCTTGCCCCTGTTTTTGCTTGGATTAATGAAAATACTCAGACAGAAGCAGTAATTTATGCTTTGGGAGAGAATATAGCCGAGCTGGTGCCCATTTACACACGGGGCAATAATTATTCAAATGGCTATGCCAGTATGTACCTCCTTTCCGATGAGGAGATGGAGAATAGATGGATCATTCAAAATTATTGGAGTGATATCGATGCTGAGTATGTGAAAAAATATAACAATATAGTTCTCGGCAATAAATTCCTGGACCCATATGGCAGTAAAGAAAGCCGCAGGAAAATTTTGGAACTTATAACTGGCCGCAAATACCCCGCAAATACTCTCATGCCGGAAGCAGATATAAAAAGAATTATGGATAAATTTTTAAAATTCAAAAACATAGGATTCGAGAAAACACTCAAGACATACCAGGTAGACTATGTTATTTTGGGTAAAAGTTTTGGGAAGGATTTGGATAAGTATGCTTTTTTGGTCAGAGCATTTGAAAATAGTGAGTTTATAATATTCAAAGTAGAATAATACTATGAAAATAACGATTGTTGTACCAGTTTATAATGAGGAGGCTATTATTGAGGAAACTTTAACAATCCTTTCGGAAGCTCTTTCTAAAATAGGAAATGAATTGGATTGGGAGATAGTAGTTGCCGACAATGCTTCTACTGATAAGACTGCAGAAAAAGTAAAAAATGCAGGTTTCTCAAAAGTAAAAGTTTTCTCTATAAAAGAGAAAGGCAAAGGGGTGGCTATACGAAGCGTGGCTATGGAGTCGGAGGCTAATTTTTTTGGGTTTATCGATGCTGATTTGTCGGCTGATCCAGAGGCTATATTTACGATGCTTGATGCTCTGAAAAAAGGGGAATGCGATATTGTTATCGGTTCGCGCTTGATGGATAAAACCCAAACCCATCGCAGTTTTCTGCGCACTCTTTCTTCTGAGGTGTTTAATTTTATTCAGAGGATAATTTTAGGTTTGGATATCCAAGATACTCAATGTGGTTTGAAAATAATGAATAGAAGAGGAATCGATATATTTAAAAAATGCAAAGAAAATTCTTGGTTTTTTGATATGGAATTTCTGGCTTTATCTAGCAAGAATGGCCTCAGAATATTGGAGGTACCTGTATTATGGGAAGAGTTCCGGTATAAAGATAGAAAAACAAAGTTGCATCTTGTTCGTGATGGATTTTCTGCTATTATTACAATGATTAGAATCAGGATACGTCTTAATAAAGAATAAACGATGAAAAAAGAGGCATACAAAGTACTCCATGACATGGAAGATTCTTGGTGGTATAGAGGCAGGGAAACTGTCGTGAGAAATGTTTTAGAAAAGTTTCTAAATGATAAAAAAGACGAACTAATACTTGATTGGGGATCTGGTTTTGGCGGTATGTTCAATATGTTGAGTCGATACGGTATTGTAAATGCATATGAACTAGACGGTGAAGCTAGAAATTTTTGCTTAAGTCGTGGATATAAGAAAGTTTTTAATACAGGTGAGGAAGCTTTATCTTCCAGTAAATTTTCCTTGATCTCTCTTTTTGATGTCGTAGAGCATGTGGAAGACGATAAAAACTTGGTTGCTTCTCTATATACTAATTTAGTAAAAGACGGTCGAGTCATCATCACAGTTCCGGCATACCAGTGGCTTTGGGGTGTCCATGACATCGAATACCATCATTTTCGTAGGTATACACGAAAAAGAATGCAAAAGCTTCTTAGTAACGCTGGATTTGAAATAGAATATTCGAGCTATTGGAATACTTTATTATTTATTCCAGCAGCCATAACCCGCATATTTGGTTTTAGCGGATCTAGTTCTTTCAATATGTCCCCTTGGCTTAACAGACTTTTTTATGGCGCTGTTTTTATCGAGTCACTTCTTATTCCTATTATTTCACTTCCGTTTGGTACGGGAATCGTCATTATTGCTCGTAAAAAATAATATATGGTTTCTATTCTCACATGAAAAATGTGCTTAAAAAACATCATTTAGCTTTTGTTTTGGCTATAGTGACTGGCTTTATCATGATTTTCCCACAGTTATTCTTCGTGAACTCACTCGGGACAGAGTATAAGGGGATACCAATGATGAAGTCTGATGGCGAAACCTATTATGTGACACGAATGCAGCAACTTTACAATGGTACTGGAGTCAGTAACCCATATTATTTTGAAGATAAAAACTTACCAAATATTTATTATACATTTTCAGAAAGCCTAATCGCGATTCCTGGTGTTGTATTAGGTATACCGGTCGATACCCTTAATCTAATTTATAAATTTTTATTTCCTGGTATTGTATTTTTACTTGTCTACTTTTTATTATATAGACTAACGAAAAATAAAATTTGGTCTCTGACGGGTGCATCACTCGTACTTTTGGGTAATACACTATTATCCATACCAGACATTTCCCACCTATTTAGATTGGATAAGACCGCTTATTCACAATTTTCTCTTTTTGCTCGCGCTGTAAATCCAGAGTTTTCTTCGATTGTCTTTTTTCCCTATGTTCATCTATTAGTGTCGGCTGTCCAGTCTCAGAAAAATAAGTGGTATATTTTCATGGCTTTATTATTCAGTGCATCTTTCTATTTTTATTTCTATAGTTGGACATTTATTCTAGCTGCAAATGTTTGTACGGCTATGACATTTTTTTTCATTAAACATCTTCGTCAGATATCCTGGAAGATACTTTTTGTGACATTTAGCAGCCTCGTTCTCGGCTCAAGGGCAATATTAGAAATTTTAGCAGTCAAAGCCAGCCCGTTTTTGAAGGATCTAGCTGGAATTTATGATGTTGCTTCTCACCGCCCAATAATAAGTATTGCTTGGGTTTTTGTATTGGTCGTATATATTTGGTATTTAAAACGAAAAAAAATATTAGTAAGTGAAGATTATCTGTTAATCGGTTTATTCATCGCCACATTGGTAGATGTAAATCAGCAGGTTATTACGGGCCTCTCAGTTCAAAGCGGTCACTATCATTGGTATTTTAATACTCCAATGTTTTTCATTATTTTGATGTACGTGTGTGCTAAATGGTCCGATGGTTTTCTTTCAAAAAATATATCGCGGGTATTCGGTACTTTTTTAATTTTACTTTCTATAACTTCCGCTTCATTTATTCAGTATTCTTCCTATCTGAACAACAAAGCAGAGGCAGTCAATGAACAAGATTTTGCACAGGTTTTTGATTGGCTCAATAAGAATACACCCAAGGGCTCAGTTGTTATGTCGAACCTTCCGATGTCTGAGTTGATGACAATATATACGTCTAATCGTGTATTAGAGTCATACTTTGGCGGCACCTATATTCTATCTACAGAACGCAGGGGCTATAATACAGAAGTGGCACTTCGAGACCTTCATCTAGGCAAAAAAGCGGCTTTTCGCCTAGATTACATCGTCTGGGATACTGAAACTGATCCGGATTGGAAAATTAATATCATTAAAAATATTAAAAAAGAAGCCAGTTTTGAAAATTTGCATGTGTATAGCCTCTAAAGTTATACACATCTTGACTATGAGCTCAATTTAGATGCCTTATAATAAGAATGTAGAAAAATTCGTTACTTTATAATTAAGAATTCATGATGAAGATAAATTTTAAATCAGTTACTCTTGTTAGTCTGTTTACTTTTTGTTTCTTGTTCGTAATTATTGGAAACAGGACAGCTCTAGCTGCGCCTGTAATAAGTGGTGCGGAAACAACGGCTAATGTGGAAGAAGTGAAAGCCACTAGGACCATTACAGTAACTTCTCTTCCGGCTAACGGAGTCACTCTCACTATCGGTCTTTGTGTTGTCACTTTTTCTGATGCTGGTGACGACACAGATGAAATTAACTGTAATAACAATGTGGCTGGGGTTTCTCGAGCTACGGCTACTGGCGGCGCGGGGACAGCTAGAAGTGCGGCTCAAATTGCAGCCGTTCTTAGGTCTTTGACCAATGTTTCTGACACTGGTCATGGTTCTCTTACTGTGGGTGGTTCATCTGCTACGGCTAGCTTCACTACTACTGATACAGAAGATACTGCCGAAGTCATCACGGCCTCTCTTTCGGCTGGTTCTGCCATTACTCTGACTACTGTCAACACTACTGGTGTCATCCCTGTGGCTAGGGTAGTCACCTTTACTCCTTCAGGTATTGCTGTGGATTATATTTACTCTATAACTATCGATTCGACTGCTTATACTTACACGCACAGAACAGGGACCCTCAAAACCATAGTGGAAGCGCTCAAAGGTGCTCTTGGTTCGTCCGCTTCTGTTACTTGTACTGAAGACGATATCATTATCACTTGTACCGCGGCTGTAGCTGGGACTACTTTCACTTTTGATACTTCGACTTCAGCTACTGCTGTGACTAATGGTACTAGTTCAAGTGGCGGTTCTTCTGGTGGTGGAGGGGGTGGGGGTGGTTCTAGGGTGGTGGCTCCCTCTGTCGCGCTTGCCTCTCTTACCCCTGCGGCCGCAAATGAACTTAGGATACAAAATATAAGACAGCAAATTAATTCACTATTAGAGTTGATCCGCAGGATTCAGTTCAGGATGAGTCGTATGCGCTAGTTTTTAGCTTATTATTCTGGCAACTTTCTCACAAGAAAGGTGGTTAGTCCAAGAGCAAATACTCTGGTAACGAATCGAGCTCCTACTGCTCCCCAAATGCCGAAGTAATATACTAGGGGAAATAATATAACTAAGTTTAGAACATTGCTGTATATGCTGTGTTGATAAAGTTCTTTCTGGGCTTTCTGGGCTTCGAGTATGGTATAGAGGAGTCCTGTCACTACCACTGGAATAACAGACAGGGCTAAAACTTGCGAGTAAGGAACGGAAGCTAAATATTTCGGGAAAAATATCTCAAAAAATGGAGAAGCTAGTAGGATGTAGACAAAAACGATCGAACTGACTGCTAGAAAAAGTATTTTCAATTTTTTCCGGATAGCTGCTTTTATCTCCTCCACATTTCTTTGCGCAAACTGGGGCATAGCTAAGGCGTTTACATTTTTAAATAAGCCCTTTATTTGATCTGCTGGGGCAATAGCCAGAGCATATACAGCGAGGTCTACTGCTCCGACATATTGAAATACCAAAATCTTATCTAGCTCCATTGCCACTAAGCTGAGTAGATGGACGATGCTTAGATTTTTGCCGAAAGATACCATATCAGTATCCCTACTATCGTTAGCCTTATATTTTTTGTAAGTGATGAACAAAAAAATAAGTGCGGGTATAGTTAGAGAAAGGAAGTAGACAGAAATAATAGTATAAACATTGTCTGTCAAAAACAGGGTGCCGACTATTGCTACGATATAGACGATTTTCCTAATGATGCCATAAATAGTTTGAATGCCGAAAAGTTTCTTGCCAGTTAGAAATGCATTGTAAACATCGAAGCTTTCTGAGAACGGCATAAAAAGGGATACCACACCAAACGAAATAGCTAGTGTCGAGTTACCCTGCAAGAAGTAGTACACTCCTATGGCGAGAGCCACAAGCGTGCCGATACAGCCCCACTTCATTTTTATTTTTACCCCGATAGGAAGGGCCCCTTCGTAACCTCTGGCGACTGACTGGGTGACAGCCGCGTCTACTCCGGTCAAAGTAGTGATGAGGATGAGGCTTCCTATGGAAATGATATATCGATAGATACCGTAAGTTTCTGGTGGTAATAAGTTGGCAAAAGCGATGGAGATGAGGAGAGCGGCTCCAGAGGCTACCGCTTGACCTACAGTAAGCCAAAACCCTCCCTCCGCGAGGTACACCATATCAGTCTTGGTATAGGATTCGCTCTTTCGGAGCAGGCTATAAAGCCATTTTTTCATTTTCTAAATATATGCTAATATTGTGGCCATGTCTATGAACAGAGTCTTGAAGAACCTTATTTACGCAGGCCTTTTTCTGGTTCCGTTTATTCCTTTCGTTGTTGCTGAATCACTTCTTTTTCCATTCATCACTGGTAAAGCCTTTCTCTATAGAGTTTTAGTAGAAATAGTGTTTGCTCTTTGGTTGTCTCTCGCGATCCGTAATCCTGAATATAGGCCACGCGCTTCTTGGGTGCTCAAATCTGTTGCAGTATTTATGCTTGTGGTTTTAGTAGCTGACATATTTGCCCTCGATTCTTACAAAGCCTTCTGGTCCAACTACGAGAGAATGGAAGGATTTATAGCTTTAGCTCACCACTTTGCTTTGTTCCTAGTTTTGATCTCGGTTTTTAAAACTAAAGAAATCTGGAATAAATTTTTTGCTGTAAATGTTGGCGCCAGTGCCATTATGGCCTTTTACTCCTTCCTTCAACTTGCGGGTAAAATTACTATCAATCAGGGTGGTTTTAGAGTCGATGGTACTTTCGGTAATTCTGCTTACCTCGGTATCTACATGGTGTTCAATATTTTCCTTGCTGCTATGCTTTTCTTTCAACCTCGATCGAAATCCCAGAAATATTTGATTGGCCTCACCGCTCTCGTCGATATAGTCGTTCTCTACTTTACTGCCACTAGAGGTGCAGTGTTGGGACTTTTGGGAGGGGCTTTTATCGCTTTCGTTTACATGGCCATTAAAGCGAATAGAGGGGAAGTCATAAGAAAAGCAGCTTTAGCTTTTGTCTCCGTTCTTGTCGTCGGTAGTGGTATTTTTTGGAGTGTTAGGAACACTTCTTTCGTGAAAGATAATATGGTGCTACAAAGATTTGGGAGCATTTCTTTCGATGAAATAAAGAATCAAGGTCGTTACTTTGTCTGGCCTATGGCCATCGAAGGTTTTAAAGAGAATCCTATTTTAGGTTGGGGTCAGGAAGGTTTCAGCTCCGTTTTTAATAAAAATTATGATCCGAGGATGTATGGTCAAGAGCCATGGTTTGACCGTACTCACAATATCATCCTGGATTGGACGGTGAACGCTGGAGCTCTAGGTATTATTTCCTATCTCCTCATGTTTGTTGCCCTACTCTATTCTTTGAGAAGATCAAGCGATGCTTCAAAAGAAGAGAAAGGCCTTTTATATGGTCTTCTATTTGCTTATCTCTTTTACAATTTGTTTATTTTTGATCAGATAGGTAGTTACATCATGTTCTTTACTATCCTCTCTTACGCGCACTATCTTTTTGTGAAATCACTGCCTTTAAATCAAGGTCTAACCACTAATATCTTTTGGGACAAATTGAATTCTGTTGGGATGAGGCCCATCAGCGATTCTTTAATTGTCATTTTGTCTATAGTCGCTTTGTATTTCGTAAACTACGTTCCGTGGCAACAAAACAAACAAATCATTGATGCTTTAAAAGTAAGCAACTCTCAAACAGTTGTCGATGCTAAAATTTTTACCAAACCTCTCCAGGATTATCATATGGGTACAGCCGAAGCTCTCGAGCATGTTCCTAATTCTGCACTAAATGCTATAAATAATGCACAGTCCAGCCCAGAGTTTCGACAAGAAGTTTTCGACGCGGTTGATGCTGCTTTTATGAACCATCTAGAAAGTTTTCCTTTTAGTGTTCGCCACAGGCTCTTCTATGCCATGTTCCTTTCTCGTTTCGGCCTTTACGACAAATCTATTCCAGAACTTGATGAGGCGATAAAATTTTCTCCAAGAAAGCAATCTTTATACATAGAAAGAGGTAGTGAGCTTCTGCAATCAGGTAAAACTGAAGAAGCTGTCGCCGATTTTAAGAAAGCCTATGAGCTAGAGACTTCTTATGATGAAGCAAGGTTCACCTATGCTCTTGGGGCCATCCTTGTTCGGGATACTATTCTTGCAGATGAGCTTTTGAAAAATTTTCCACACGACAAACTGGTAAACGATGATCGGTATGTCAGTGTTCTTTATCAGCTTGGTAAGTACAATGAAGCGGCCCTTGTTATAAGTGAAAGGATTGAAAAAAATCCTACCAATACCCAGAATTACCTCACTCTCGCTGGTATGTACCTGCAAGCAGGTAGGAGGCCAGAAGCTATATTAGAAATACAAAAAGTGATCGAAATCGACCCTACTTTTAAAGAAAAAGGCGAGTATTTTATCTCTGAAATAAGAGCTGGTCGTAACCCGTAATTTGCATAAAAATCTAAGTTATGCTAGATTGTATGTGTGAGTGCGGATTAACAATAGTTTCTCCGTACAAATGTCGCGAAGATACCCCGGAAACGGGGTGTTTTCGTACCTATAAAATAGACTTTGTATCTGTTATTATCATTCTAAATTATGGCAGTTTCTAGAGAAATAAAAGAGAGGGGAGAAAGCTTGCGTAAAATAATAGAGAAACATAACCACCTCTATTATGTTTTGGATAAGCCAGAAATAGAAGATTCAGCTTATGACTCTCTTTTGGAAGAATTACGTAGGCTGGAAGAGGAGTATCCTGCTCTAAGAACTAAAGATAGTCCGACAGAGAAAGTGGGGGGTAAACCAGTAGAACAGTTTAAAAAGATAGTTCATAAAGTTTCTCAATGGTCTTTCAACGACGCTTTCACTGAAGAAGATATGCGAGCCTTTGATGAAAGAGTGAAAAATTTCCTTGCCCGTCGAAGCTTGACTGAAAAGAAAAGCGAAGGAGGGTTTGCTAATATTGAATATACTTGTGAACTTAAAATAGATGGTTTGAAAATAGTACTCGAATACAAAAGAGGTATTCTGGTAACCGGAGCTACGAGGGGTGATGGTAAAGTGGGGGAGGACGTCACTTCCAATGTGCGTACTATAAAATCCGTACCTCTTACTTTAAAAGAGCCAGTTGATTTAATAGCTGAAGGAGAGATTTTTTTACCCAAAAGCCAGTTTGAGAGAATAAATAAATTACAGAAAAAACGAGAAGAGGATCTTTATGCTAATCCTCGCAATGTTGCCGCTGGTACTATGCGCCAACTTGATCCTAAAATGGTTGAGCAAAGAAAACTTTCCGCTTTTGTTTATGATATAGCCACTATTTTCCTAAGGGGAGACCTTAGGAAACAAGAACCTCAAACTCAAGAAGAGGAATTGGAACTTTTAGATGAACTTGGATTTAATATCAATAAAAATTTTAAAGTTTATAAAAATATAGAAGAGGTGATTGGTTATTGGAAAGAATGGGGTAAGAAAAAAGATAAACAAGATTATTTGATCGATGGGGTAGTGGTAAAGGTGAATCAAAAAAAATATCAGGAGGCCTTGGGCTATACTGGCAAGGCACCTCGTTTTGGTATCGCTTTCAAATTTGCTGCCGAGCAAGTGACAACAGTGGTGGAAGATATTGTTTTGCAAATTGGGAGGCAAGGTACCCTCACTCCAGTAGCTCATCTTCGGCCAGTTCTCGTCGCTGGCTCGACTGTTTCTCGAGCGACGCTTCACAATGAAGATGAAATAAAAAGGTTGGATGTGAGGATTGGGGACACAGTTATTTTACAAAAAGCGGGAGATGTTATCCCCGATATTGTTTCGGTGCTTACAGAATTGAGAACAGGTAAAGAAAGAGAATTTATTTGGCCTAAAAAAGTTGCTGAATGTGGAGATGGAGGAGAGATAGAGAGGATCCCAGGTGAAGCTGCTTGGCGTTGTAAAAATAAAAATTCTTATAGTCAAATTAAGCGACGATTTTATCATTTTGTGGGTAAGCATGCCTTCGATATTGATGGCATGGGTCCGAAAGTAATAGACGCTCTTTTTGAAGCAAAAATGATTTCTGAATATGCCGACGTTTTTACTTTAAAAAAGGGTGATCTGTTGACTTTAGAAAGATTTGCAGAAAAGTCAGTTGATAACCTGCTTCAAGCCATAGAAAAAGCTAAAAATGTCACTCTTGCTCGGCTTATCATCAGCCTTTCCATTCCACAAGTGGGAGAGGAAACAGCATATTTGCTGGCACAAGAATTTGGAAGTATTGAAAGATTAAAAGAAGTCCGCCCGGATGATACGTTCGGACAGGTAAAGATGGAAAGATTAGAAGAAATAGGTGGCATAGGGCCGATTGTGGCTAAAAGTATTGTTCAGTGGTTTGCTGATAAAGAGAATCAGAAGATTTTGGATAAATTACTGAAACAGATCACGATTCAGTCTGCAAACTCCAAACTACAGCCTACAAACTTGAAATTTTCTGACAAAACTTTTGTTTTGACTGGAACATTGAATGGGATGAGTAGAGATGAAGCAAAGGAGAAAGTAAGGGCGTTTGGCGGTTCTGTTTCTAGCTCGGTTTCGAAAGAGACTGACTTTGTTGTCGCTGGTGAAAATTCTGGAAGTAAATATGATAGGGCGATAGAACTAGGGGTCCCCATCTTGACTGAAATCGAGTTCGTCAAGCTTCTTAATTAAAAAAGAAAATCGGGGCCAGCATTCTGGCCCCGACTGGTCGTTGGTGTCTGGTTGCGCGACCTAATGTAGTGCTCGCGCGATGTGTGCTCCGTGTCCACTGTATCCAAAGCTCGACACTGCGTCCACCCCATTTTTGTCCGCCCGACGCTGAATCTTCTCGTTGTGCCGCCGAACTTCTTTGAAGCGATTCCTTTCCCTCAGATCCGCTTCTCGAGCTTTTACTACTAGCTCGAGATTTAGCTTGTAGGCCTGAGCGATGGCCGGCATCATTTCTTTCGTGGGGATGTCTTCTTCTTCCTCCCATCGTCCCAACACTGAACTTGGTATTGAACTTGTGATTCGGATCACTTTGAGGATGCTAGCTCTCGCTAGCTTTTCCTCTGTGCGTTGTTTTTTCAAGATTTCTCCGAGCATGTTTCATCTCCTGATGATCTTTCTACCACAAAGTCATAAAATAAGCAAATTTTTTCAAAGGGCCTTTCGATGATATTATTAAGCTATGATTTCAACTGAAGAAATTAAAAAATTGGCTGATTTGGCTAGAATTGAGGTGGGGGAAGCAGAGCTTGAACAGTTTAGGGCTGAAATAAACCCTATTATCGATTATGTCAGCCAAGTACAAGAGGTAGCGGGAGAAATAGGTCAGGAAATTATTCTTAGTTCGGTATTTAATGTGATGAGGGATGACCTTTTACCTACAAATTCTCTTAAACAGAATTCAGAACTGATTGCCGAATTTCCAGAGAGTGAAAATAATTATTTGAAAGTAAAAAAGATATTGTAAAATGGATTTTTCTAAACTGACAATAAAAAAAGCCAGAGAACTTCTTGATTCTAAAGAATTAAGCGTGAAAGATCTCGTGGATTTTTATTTAAAGAATCTCAAGGAGAAAAACGGAGAATTGAATGCCTATTTAGAAGTTTACGATGATATGTTTCTTCAGGCCGAACAAGCTCAGGAAATTATCAATGCAGGCAAGTCGACAGAACTCACCGGCATTCCTCTGGCTATTAAAGATAATATTTTAATTAAAAATAGAAAGGTGAGCGCCGCATCAAAGATGCTCGAAAACTATAAAGCTACTTACACTGCCACAGCCGTCCAGAAAATTATTGATCAGGGGGCAGTGTTTTTGGGCCGTACTAATATGGATGAATTTGCCATGGGCGGTTCGACTGAAAATTCCGCTTTTGGAGTGACTAAAAACCCTTACGATCATGGCAGGGTAGCTGGAGGGACTTCTGGTGGTTCGGCTGCGGCTATAGCGGCCGATATGGCTTTGGGAGCCTTAGGATCGGACACTGGAGGCTCTATTCGCCAACCATCTTCTTTTTGCGGAGTAGTCGGTTTGAAGCCGACGTATGGATCTGTCTCTCGTTATGGACTTATGGCCGCTGTTTCATCTTTTGATGTCATTGGTCCAATCGCAAAAAATACTTCTGATGCTGAAATTTTGTTTAATGTAATGAAAGGGCAGGATGATATGGATAGTACAAGCATTGATTCAGAAGGAAACCCCACTTCGCTAAAGCTTCGCGGGACTAAAGTCGGAGTGCCTTATCATCTTTTAGAACAAGAAGGAGTATCAGAAGAAGTGAAAAATAATTTCAATGAAAGTGTCAAAAAATTAGAAGATTTAGGTTTTGAGATTGTTGATGTAAATTTAAAAAACAGCAATTTTGCATTGCCGATTTACTACATTTTGAATTTTGCTGAAATTTCTTCCAATATGTCGCGTTATGATGGTATGCGTTACGGTTTGCAGAAAGAAGGTGAAGATTTACTCGATGTTTATAATAAGAGTAGGGGAGAAGGCCTAGGCCCAGAAGTCAGAAGGCGAATTATTCTGGGCACTTATGTACTTTCAGCCGGCTATTACGATTCATATTACGGTAAGGCGATGTATGCTCGTAAAATTTTACAACAGGAATTTGAAGAGGTATTTAAAAATGTCGACGCTATCCTTACTCCTACTTCTCCCACTCCAGCCTGGAAAATAGGGGAAAAGACTTCGCCTCTAGAAGAATATTTAGCCGATATTTTTACCGTCACCGCCAATATTGTCGGTTGTCCAGCGATATCTCTCCCGTCTGGTTTCTCAAAAGTAGATGGAAAAGATTTGCCTCTCGGCATACAATTAATGGCATCCCACGGTGATGAAAGCCTGCTTTTTCAGATAGGCAAAAAATTCTTGAATGAAAATTGAAAATTCTAAATTGAAAATTTTTATACATGGCTGAAGCTAAAAAATTTGATAAAAAACCAGCACCTCCTGCTCCGAAGCCAAGTGGTAATGTAGAAACTTTAATTGGACTTGTTTTTATTCTTGCTATCGCGGGTATGATAATCGAGCGTTTATATAGAGCTCTTACTACTGGTAACCTTTCTTTCTTTGGTTTTCCTTTGGGTGGGGTGGAAACAGGTTTCAGAAGTATTTTACCTACGCTCAGAGTCATTTCTTATGCACTATCAGCTGCTTTTGCTTTCGGTGCTATTGTCCTCTCCCAAATGAGGGGTACTATTTGGATAGCTCAGAAGAATAAGCTTTTTCCTGAAGGGGATTCAGTTCTAGCTCATGGCCAGGTAGAGGAAGTCAATCCTATGGCGGATAAATGGAAAAAAGTTTTAGAACATATTGAGTCGGAGCATCCTTCTGATTGGCGCTTGGCTATTATCGAAGCCGATATTATGCTTGCAGAACTTTTGGAAAAATTAAATCTTCCGGGCGAAACTATCGGTGACAAACTCAAATCGGTTGAGAAAAGCGACTTCAATACTCTCGACTTTGCTTGGGAGGCTCACAAAGTACGTAACAAATTGGCTCACGAAGGCTCCGAATTCCTCCTCAATCAACGCGAAGCCCGCCGTGTCATCGATCTCTACGACCAAGTTTTCAAGGAATTTTATATGACCTAATTTGTCTGTATTGACAGTATTATTCGTGTTACCCTCTACGACCAAATCCGCACCTTTTTTCAAAACCAATAGCGCACGCTCCGCGCGCGTGGTGGCTTGGTATGTTCTCTTACGCTCGGATCGCCACTTAACTCTAAAATGAATTCCGCTCACGGCTCGCAGAGCCTCGCCGTTCTGCCCCTCGCCCTCACCCGCAAATGCAATCATTCTTCTTTTTTGGCGGGGGGTGTTTTTAGAAATGGTATGAA